>CBFGPB010000152.1:0-6362 GCA_965650545.1 uncultured Devosia sp.
TCGGCACTGAGAGCTCGGTGGGCGCGGAGAGTGGCCCTCGGATCAAGTCCGAGGGCGGTACTGTGTTTTTGAGGGCATAAGCAAAATGACAGCAATTCCCTTCCGTCTTGACGGCAAGACCGTCCTCATCTCCGGCGCCGGTGGCGGCATTGGCCGCACCCTGGTCGAAACCTTCCATGCGGCGGGAGCGCAGGTCGCCGGCGCCGATCGCGATGCCGTCATGCTCGAAGGCCTGCCCCTGGCGCGCACGGTCCTGTTCGATCAGGCCGATGCGAAAGCGACCCGCGCGGCAGTCGAAGCGGACATCGCGGTCCACGGCGTGGTCGATGCCGTCATTGCCAATGCTGGCTTCACCCGCGCCGAACATCTGGGGCAGCTCGATGACGACGTCTGGGCCAGCGAAATGGCCATCAACCTCAATGGCGCCTATGCGCTGGTCGATCCGATCACCGAGGCCATGGCCGCACGCGGCGCGGGCAGTGTGGTCTTCATCTCCTCGGTCAACGCCCTCCAGCATTTCGGCAATCCCGCCTATTCCGCCGCCAAGGCGGGGCTCATTGCCTATGCCAAGGCCATTGCGGTCGAGCGGGGCGGAGAGGGCGTGCGGGCCAATGTGGTGGCGCCCGGTTCGGTCCGCACCCCGGCCTGGGATCATCGGCTTGCCGCCAATCCCAACCTGCTCGACAATGTCCTGCCGCATTATCCGCTGGGTCGCATGGTCAGCCCCCAGGAGGTGGCCAATGCCGCGCTCTTTCTCGCCTCCGACGCCGCATCGGGCATCACCGGCGTCACCATTCCCGTCGATGCCGGCCTCACCGCCGGCAACCTGCGCTTCGTCAACGAGGTCCTCCTGGCCAAATGACCCATTATTCCCAGCTCGACACCCCCGCCGTCCTCATCGACCTCGATCGCGCCGAAGCCAATCTCCGACATGCGCAGGCATCCGCCGACAAGGCGGGCATCGCCCTGCGCCCCCATATCAAGACCCACAAGCTACCCTACTTTGCCAAGAGGCAGGTGGACCTGGGCGCCGTCGGCATCACCGTGCAGAAGCTGGGCGAAGCCGAGGTCATGGCCGATGCCGGCCTTACCGATATCCTGCTGACTTTCAACATCATCGGCGCCGCCAAGCTCAAGCGCTTGCAGGCCCTCCATGACCGGGTCACCATCCGCGTCGTCGCCGATAGCGCGGAATGCGTGGCCGGCCTCGCGTCAACCTTCACCGATCCGGCAAAGCCCCTTGGCGTCTTTGTCGAATGCGATACCGGCATGGGCCGTTGTGGCGTGCAGTCGCCCGCTGCCGCTATCGATCTTGCCCGCCAGATTCTCGCCGCGCCGGGCCTCGCCTTTGCCGGCCTCATGACCTATCCGGCGGCCGGAAAGTATCAGGCCGCCGCGCAATGGCTTGCCGACGCCAGGGCGGCCTTCTCTGCCGCCGGTATCGGCCTGCCCGCCATCACCACCGGCGGCACGCCCGACATCTGGCATATGGACGAGGCGGCGCGCGTTGCCACCGAATACCGCCCCGGCACCTATATCTACATGGATCGCTCCCAGGTCGCGGCCGGCGCCGCGACTTTCGACGATTGCGCCCTGACCGTGCTGGCCACCGTCGTCTCCCGCCCCACCGAAAACCGCGCCATCATCGACGCCGGCTCGAAAGCGCTGACCAGCGATCTGCTTGGTCTGGTGGGTCACGGCTATGTCGTCGAGTATCCGGATGCGAAGGTCGTGGGTCTTAGCGAAGAGCACGGCACGCTCGACGTTTCGGCCTGCGCCACCAAGCCCAGGATCGGCGACACGATCCGCATCATCCCCAATCACTGCTGCCCGGTGACCAACCTCTTCGACCGCGTCAATCTGATCCGCAACGGCGAACTGGTGGAAACGGTCGCGGTCGCCGCGCGGGGCCGGGTGGATTGACCGGGCTTGCCTCCTCCGGGGCGCCATGAAACTCTCGCGCCAACAAGAGGAGCAAGAAAATGGCCGATCCGAACCAGCGCATCGCCGTATCCACCTGGTCGCTGCATCGCTACCTGGGCACGATCTATCCCCACGATACCAGCACCGATGCCATAGGCGACGGCGATGACCGGTATGGCGAAGGCGAAGAATCGCTGCTCGGCCTGCCCTCGGTCCTCGCCAATCACGGCTATGACCGGCTCGAAATCGTCTCCTTCCACCTGCGCAGCCGCGACCCTGTCTACCTTGGCGAATTGCGCGACCAGCTCAATGTTTCCGGCGTGACCCTGCAGACCCTGCTGATCGATGCCGGCGACATGACTGATCCTGTAAACGGAGCGCAGGAGACACGCTGGATCGCCGGCTGGGTCGATGTCGCCAACGCGCTTGGCGCCGAAAACGCGCGCATCATTGCCGGCAAGCAGAAGCCGACGCCCGAGACCATCGCCCGCTCGGTGGCCGGTTTCAGGGAACTGCTGGCGCTCAATGCCGGCTCGCCGCTCAAGCTCGTGACCGAGAACTGGTTCGACCTGCTTTCGACGCCTGACGCGGTGCACGAAGTGCTCGACCGCCTGGAAGGGCAGGTGGGGCTCCTGGCCGATTTCGGCAACTGGACCGGGCCGGACAAGTATGAGGGGCTCAAATCAATCTTCCCCCGCGCCTCGCTCTGCCACGCCAAGGCCAGTTTTGAGGGCGGGCAGCTCGATGAAGCCGACTATGGCCTCTGCGTCGGGGTGGCCGAGGAAGCCGGCTATGCCGGCCCCTATACGCTGATCTTCGATGCCGAACATCCCGGCGAATGGGCCGGGCTGTCCGAGGAACGGGATTTCATTCTCAGCCGCATTGGCTAGGGCACTCACCTTCCGAGGATCGTGATCGCGCGGAAGCCTGTTGTTAAGGCTCTTGGCGGACTATGACAGAATGGTAACGCCACGCGCCAGACCCCGTCCTGCGCCCGTCCCCGACGCTTTGCGTTCGGCGGCGACACTGACGCGTCTCCTCGATGCCGCGCCCTTGGGCATGCTGGTGACGACGCTCGAAGGTGTGGCGGTCTATGCCAATCCCGCTTTTGGCGACCTGCTCGGATTTCGCCCCGAGCCCGGCCAGGCCTTCGGCTTTGCCGATCTCATTGCCGATGAAGGTGGTGCGGTCGCCCGGTTGCACTTCGACAGGCTGCTGCGGGGCGAGGTTCAGGTCAGCCGCGGCGAATATCAGATGCGTCATGCCAACGGGCATCCCGTCTGGGTCATGGCAGGCGCCACGATCCTGCCAGCCGAGGCGGAAACGCCGGCACTGATCCTCGTGCAGCTGACGAGCATTGAACTGCAGAAGCGGGCCGAAGAGGCATTGGTCTATTCGGAAAGCCGGTGGAATTCCGCGCTTGAAAGCGCTCGGCAAGGCGTATGGGATTACGACATGCGCAAGGATCGCATGTTCTACTCGCATATGTGGCGGGTTCTGCGTGGCATTCCCGACGACGAGGTGATCGGGGAAGACCACGATCTGAGCTGGCTCGACCGCATCCACCCCGATGATCGCGAACGCGCCCGCACCGACAGCAAGAAGCAGGGTCTGGGCGTAGAGGGGTATGACACGCTCGAATATCGCGAGATGACCCGGCAGGGCCAATACATCTGGATTCTCAGCCGCGGCAAGCCGATCGAGTGGGACGAGCATGGCAAAGTGCTCCGCAGCGTGGGTATCGACACCGACATTACGCACCTCAAGGTCATGGAGCAGGAACTAGCGGCTGAAAAGGAGCGCCTGCGCGTGACCCTTGAAGCCATGGCCGACGGCATGATCTCGACCGACATGGACGGCGTCGTTGTCTTTATGAATCCGGCCGGCGAGAAATTGACCGGCCTGCGCGCCGCCGATGCCGTGGGAAAAAAGGCAAGCGAAGTCTTCCGCTTGCGCCGGGAGAGCGACAATGCTCCCTTGCCCTGCCCGGTGGACGACAGCCTCAGCAGCGGTATTCAGGTGCGTGCCGACGATGACAGCATTCTGTGCGCCCATGATGGGAGGCAACTCGATATCCGCTGCACCGCATCGCCGGTCCTTGGTGAAAATGGCGTGCTCGCGGGCGCTGTGCTCGTGTTTCAGGACGTGACCCAGAGCCGGGCCCTGCAACGCCAGCTCGCCTATTCGGCCGCCCATGACGACCTCACCGGCCTGCCAAACCGCGCCGCCTTCGAGCGGGCGCTGAACGACGCCATCGCTTCAGCCCGCAATGGCCGCAGGTCCCATTGCCTCATCTATCTCGACCTCGATCGCTTCAAGCCCGTCAATGACACGGCCGGGCACGCCGCTGGTGACGCCCTGCTGCGACAGGTCGCGCAGACAATCCGGGGTGTGTGCCGCAGCCACGACCTAGCCGCTCGCATCGGCGGAGACGAGTTTGCGGTGATCCTCGAGGATTGCCCGCTCGAGAATGGGCGCATGGTGGCCGAGAAGATCGTCCGGGCCATTGGCGCGCTGGCCTTTGCCTGGGTCGGGCGGACCTACCATATCGGCGCCAGCGCCGGGATCACGGCCATAGAAGCAAAACCCGCATCATCGCTGGGCTTCGTGGGCGAAGCCGACGCTGCCTGCTACGCTGCCAAGGCGCAGGGGCGCAGTCGCGTCATCGCCTTCGCCGAGATGAACCTGCCCCAGCCGTAGCCCGCGTCAGGCCGAGGGTAGGTATGTCTCTGCCGCCAGCGCCACAAAGCTCTTCATCGCCGCCGACATGGGGCTCGACTTGCGCCGCGCCACCAGCAATTGCCGCATGGCCCAGGGCTCGGCCAGCGGCGCACAGACAAGGTCCGTGCCGGCCAGCAGATGCAGACTCGTCGAGCGCAAAAAGCCGATGCCGAAGCCGGCTTCGACCATGCGCACCAAGGCCGGGAAACTCTCGACCCGGAGCGCCTCGGTCAGCGGCTTGCCCAGTTTTCCGGCCGCTTCGCTGAGCAGGCGGTCAAGGGATCCGGCATGGTGGATGCCGACAATGGCATGCGGCACGACGGTGGAAAACGCGACCGACTTCCGCGGCTCGATCTGCTTGGCCAGCTCATGCTCGGGCGGCACCAATACCCAGACGCGTTCATCCTCGAAGGGGCGGATATCGAAGCGCGAAAAGTCATAATTGTCCGAGACGATGGCGATGTCAGCCTGGCCCTCGTCCAGCGCCAAAAGTGCCTTGGCGGCGCCCATTTCGGCAATGGCGATTTCGATGCCGGGAAACTTGGTGGCGAATTTGGCCAGCAATTCCGGCAGGCGTCCGGTCAGCGCCGAACTGGTACAGGCGAGGCGCAGGCTTCCCCGTTGGCCGGAGCCGAAATCGGCCATGATGGCATCGAGATCGGCGATCGAGCGCAGCACCGTGCGGCAGCCTTCGGCATAGGCCTCGCCGGCCTTGGTCAGCTTGACGCCGTGGGCCGAGCGGTCGAAGAGCACGACGCCCAGCCGCGCTTCGAGATCGGAAACGCGCCGGCTAACGGCAGAAGAGGCGATACCCTCGCGCTCTGCGGCACGGCCGATCGAGCCGGTCTCGGCGAGAAGCAGGATAAGCCGCGCGGTTACGCTGTCGAAAGGTGCCATGTCGTCTCCCGCTGGCACCATAACCATTAGGGGACGCCGAGCAAGGACAAGCCGCGGCCGAAATAGAATAATCCAATGGCCGTGACGACCCAGCGGGTCCAGTGGCGGAAGCCGTCGTCGCTCATGCGCTGCAGGATGTGGTAGCCGAGGTTGGTCCCTGCCACGGCAAAGGGCGCCGCGACCAGCACAAGCAACCAATCGCCCTGGCCCATGGCCGTGGCCAGTCCGCCATAGAAGACGACCTTCGACGCATGCGAGATGACCTGCGTCGCCGCCTTGGTGGCAATGATGGTGCGCCGGTCCATGGTAGTGCGGATGAAAAAGATGTCCACCGTCGGACCAGAGGCGCCAACGGCCAGGTTCAGTCCTCCACCGACAAAGCCGCAGATGAAGGCGTGCAGCGGCTTCTGCGCATCCAGACCCAGCCAGTGCTTGGGAATCCAGACCAATATGGGCATGAGCCCGATGACGATACAGACGACGGCCAGGTCCGGGGTGTAGCGGAGGATATAGAGCAGCAGTCCCGCTGCAGCGAGGCCGGTCGAGATCACGCCCAGCACCCGCCAGTCGATATGCGCGCGGCTGAACCAGGCGCGCGATCCATTGGCCACGATCTGGATGGCACCCTGCACCGCAATGGCCGTGGCCACCGGCAACATGGCCAGCAGGATGGCGAGGAGGACGAGGCCGCCCGCCATGCCGAACACGCCCGACAGGGCCGAGGTGGCAAAAACGGCGAGGGCAACGAAAGCCGTGGTCAGCAAGGGGAACATGGGCAATCTCCTGGCCAAGAGATGCACCTCGCTCCCGCTTGGGGCCAT
>CBFGPB010000153.1:0-6231 GCA_965650545.1 uncultured Devosia sp.
TCATAGTTAGCAATTCTTAAACCGTTCGGGCTGAATATGCTTTCTGGAGAAGACTCCGGGGGCACCCACAGAAACATGGCCAAGCAATCCAAGCACACGGTCGCCTTGCCAGAGGTTATCGACCTCGATGCCATTGACGGTATTCGCGACGCCTTGATCGATGCGCTGGAAGAGGGGCCCGTTGCGGTCCATGCCGGTGCGGTCGAGAGGGTGTCGACCAATGCGCTCCTTCTGTTGGTGAGTGCTGCCGAAACGGCCCGGAGACACCAGTTTGATTTTACGATTGAAGCGCCGAGCGCGGCCATGAATGCCGCTATCGAGCGGCTGGGTCTTACGGCCCAGTTTTCGGGGATGATGAAATGACGCTGCGCGTACTGACTGTCGATGATTCTCGCACCATCCTGGCCATGCTCCACCATACGCTGAGCAATGCCGGGTTCGAGGTGCTGCAGGCCGAGGATGGCAAGCAGGGGCTGGACGTGCTCAGGGCGCAGGATGTCGACGTGGTCATCACCGACATCAACATGCCGGTCATGGACGGCATCGAGTTCATCAAGAATGTGCGCGCCACCGGCCAGCACAATTCCCTGCCCATCCTGATCCTCACGACCGAAACCAGCCAGGACAAGCGTGACCAGGGCAAGGCCGCCGGCGGCACCGGCTGGATCGTCAAGCCCTTCGACCCGGAAAAGCTCATCTCGGTCATCCACCGCGTCGTGCACTAAGACCAATATCGGACCCAGAAGGGTTGGGGCGTAAGCATGAGTGATCTCGACGACTTCAAGGCCACCTATTTCGATGAATGCTCCGAGCTTCTGACCGAGCTCGAAGAGCAGTTTGCCGCCATCGAGGAGGGCGAGCGCGGCTCGGACCGGCTCAACGCGGTGTTCCGCGCCATCCACTCGATCAAGGGCGGAGCCGGGGCCTTCGGTTTTTCGGCGCTGGTGGGCTTTGCCCATGCCTATGAAACCCTGCTCGACTATGTGCGCGATGGCCGCGTCGAACTCACCGACGACGTGGTGGTTCTGTGCATCCGCGCCAATGACATCGTCGCCGACCACGTCAATGCCGCCCAGTCGGGCGAAGCCCTGCCGGCCGATTACGGCGCCGAGGAGAAGGCGCGCTTCGACGCCCTGGCCCGTGGCGAAACCGCGTCTGAAGACGACGAGATGGGCGGCGAGATCGTCGAGGAGTTCGACATCGATTTTACCCCGGTCATGGTCAATCTCGATGCCATGCCGACCGGCGAAGCCCCGGTCGAGGACGTGTTCGACGCTGCCCCCATGGCGCCGGCCGAGGGCCAGTGGGAAATCCGCTTCACCCCGCATCGCGCCCTTTATGCCCGCGCCAATGATCCGCTGCTGCTGTTCCGTGAGCTGGCGGCGCTGGGCACGATGCAGGTGCGCGCCGTCTTGGGCGAAGTGCCGCCGCTGGCCGATTTCGAGCCCTTCGCCGTCTATTGCGCCTGGGAAATCACGCTGGTCTCGCCCGGCCTCACCGAGGCGGCGATCCGCGAGGTCTTCGAGTTCGTCGATGGCGACTGCGACATCGTCATCGCCCAGGCCGGCACTGTCCCGGGTCTTTCCAGCGCAGGATTCGACATTCCCGAGGCCGAGGCTGCCGAGGCGGCCGAGTCCGACATGCCGGACCTCTCGAGCCTGTTGGCCCTCACCGAAGAGGAAGTGGCCGAGCCCGCTGCGCCGGTCGTGCCGCCGCCAAGCTTCGCGCCCGAGCCGCCGGCTGCGCCCGTCAGCGCCCAGGACGCCTTCGAGGAAGCCCCGGCGCTGAGCTTTGCCGCGCTGGCCGACGAGATCAAGCCCAAGGCGCCTGCTGCAGCCGCCAAGCCCGAGCCGGCCCCGGTCGCAGCCGCCAAGGCGGCGCCGGCCGCTGCCAGCGACAGCGAAGAGGGCGGTGGCCGCTCCGTCGGCGTGCAGTCGATCCGCGTCGATCTCGACAAGGTGGACCGCGTCGTCAACATGGTGGGCGAACTGGTCATCACCCAGTCCATGCTGACCCAGCAGATGGATGAGACCCTGCGCGCCCGCTATACCGAGCTGGTGCGCGGCCTTGAAGTTCTGGCCCAGACCACGCGCGGCCTCCAGGACTCGGTCATGGCCATCCGCGCCCAGCCGGTCAAATCGGTCTTCAGCCGCATGCCGCGCCTGGTGCGCGAACTGGCGACCAAGACCTCCAAGAAGATCAAGCTCGAGACCATTGGCGAGAACACCGAAATCGACAAGACGGTGATCGAGCAGTTGTCCGATCCGCTCACCCATATGATCCGCAATTCGGCGGACCACGGCATCGAGAGCCCGGAAAAGCGCCTCGCCGCCGGCAAGCCCGAGACCGGCACGATCCGGCTGTCGGCCGAGCAGGCGGGCGGCAATATCCTCATCATCGTCGAGGATGATGGCGCCGGCATCAATCGCGAGCGCGTGCTGAAACTGGCCCGCGACAAGGGCATCGTGGCGCCGGACTTCACCCCCACCGACGAGCAGATCGACCAGCTGATCTTTGCCCCTGGCTTCTCCACTGCCGAGGCGGTGAGCGACATTTCCGGCCGCGGCGTCGGCATGGACGTGGTGCTCTCCAATATCAAGAAGATCGGCGGCTCGGTGCATGTCCGGAGCTGGACCGGCAAGGGCTGCCGCATGACCCTCAGGCTGCCGCTGACGCTGGCCGTGCTCGATGTCATGCTGGTCAAGGTCGGCGGCGGGCCCTATGTGGTGCCGCTCTCCTCGATCGTTGAAACCATGCAGTGTTCGCGCGCCAATTTCGAGCGCGTGCCCTCGGGCGGGCGCGTGCTGCAGGTGCGCGGCGAATATGTGCAGGTCATCGACCTGGGCAAACGCTTTGGCCTCACCACCCAGACCGCGCCGGACGAGCAGTTCGTCGTGCTGTGCGAGACCGAGGGCAACCAGAAGGTGGCGCTGGTGGTGGACGACATCATCGGCCAGCAGCAGGTGGTCATCAAGTCGCTCGAAGAGAATTTCGAGCGCGTCGAGGGCATAGCCGGCGGCACCATCCTGGGCGATGGCAATGTGGCGCTGATCGTGGACGTCCAGGGCCTGCGCACCACCCATCTGCACCAGAATGCGGCGTGACCCGGTCACCGCCGTTAATCAATTGGCGTCGATTGGCGCGCTAGACTGAAGGAAAGCGGCCCAGGACGGGCCAGGAGTAAAGGCGAGAAAGATGGAAGCGCTGAGCCTTCGCGACGATGTGAGCGACAAGTCGGCCATTGCGGGCCAGAACACATTGCAGCTGATCGCCTTCTCGATCGGCGAGCAGACCTATGGCGTGGAAATCACCACGGTGCGCGAAATCCGCGCCTGGAACGGTGCCACCCCGCTGCCCAATACCCGCGAATTCGTGCGCGGCGTGATCAACCTGCGCGGCACCATCGTCCCGATCTTCGACCTGCGCGCCCGCTTCGGCGACGGCCAGACCTCGCCCACCAAGAACCATGTCGTGGTGGTGATGAGCGTCGGCGACAAATGGGTCGGCATCCTGGTCGACGCGGTCAGCGACATCCTGACCGTCTCCAAGGACGACATCCACAATGTGCCCGAAGGCAATTCGATCGATACCGAACTCCTCAACGGCATCGTCACCCATGACAGCCGCATGGTCGGCCTGATCGACCTGCATGCCGTGGTCTCCGGCGCGAAGATGGACGGCTAGGCCGGACTGGTTCGGATGAGAGTTTGAAGAGGGCGCCGCGGGCGCCCTTTTTTCTTGGACATTGCAGACGAAAGCCGCATGCTTTGTGCTGTTCAACGGCGAAAGGCCATCGGCCTCTGAGCCGATTCTGGTGTGACCCGGATTGGGTCGCCTGACTATTTTCTGTTGGGCACGATCGGCGGAAGCATTCTGAACTACTGTGTTTCAAGTCTTCTGGAGTCGGGCATGTTAGCGGTTTTGGCAGGTGTCTTATCAATCGTTTTGGCCGCTCCGGCGCTCGCGCTCGCTGTCGGCGCCTCGCTTGACCCCACGAGCAGCAGCTTTGCGATGATCGGCGCGATGCTCTGGACGACTTACGGGCCCCACCTGCTCCTCCTTGCTCTTATTGCCTTGGGATTGGCGCTGGCGACGCTGGCATTTGGAGCGAGAAAGACTGGCCGGGTTGCTCTCGCAGTCTCAGTGCTATCCGTATTTGCCGCTGGCTTCATTGTCTCGCAAATCATGTGGTCGGGCAGTTCGTCGGGTGGTTCCGCCAACCTCCTGGCAGCATTTTCCCTTGGGGACATGACTGTGCCGGTCCCTGATATTGTGGAGACAGTGCATTCTGTGGAGGGCCAGGACCTGCAGGCAGCAATCTACAGGCCGGGCAATGATGCGCGTGATGCGCCTTTAATGGTCTATGTTCATGGTGGAGGCTTCATGGCCGGAACCAATACGGAGACTGCTGCCGATCTGCGTTGGTTTGCTGATCAAAACTGGCTGGTTATCAGCATAGATTATCGGGTCTTCGGGCCAGGCAAGCCGACTTGGGACAAGGCTACGCCCGACGTCGCCTGCGGGCTAGTGTGGGCCCACGCCAACGCCGAGCGCTTTGGAGGAGACTCGTCCCGTCTCGCTCTGCTTGGGGACTCGGCAGGTGGCAATCTGGCCATCAATGTCGGCTATGGAGCCGCCGAGGGCCGGGTGGAGTCTGGATGCGGTGGCCAGGTGCCGGTCCCAGACGCGATTGCCGTGCAGTATCCGGCCGTCGATCCGGTCGCCACCTACGAGCGGGGCTTTCCGATTCCGGGCTTCGAGCCTGCCATGCTCATGGCAGGGTACGTCGGTGGAACTCCGCAGGAGTACCCGGACCGAATTGCGGCGATCTCGTCGAAGAGCTTCATCACACCCAAGGCGCCGCCGACACTAATTGTTGAACCGGACAAGGACAGCCTCGTTGTTTCGGACGGGGTGTATCGGTTTGCAGACGAAGCGCTTGCGGCCGGGGTGGACCTCGAACTTGTGCGCGTCCCTTTTGCCAACCACATCTTTAATCAAATGGCATTCAACTCACTTGGCAACCAGATCAGCCGCACGGTGCGTTTGCGGTTCCTGGAAGAGCGTGTCCGTTAGGCTGCGATCAGGATAAGCGCTTGCCCACTACGGTGACATTGGCGATGCCACCCAAGGGTACCCGCCGATAGGTGATGTCGATGTGCCGGATCGCGCGAAGTATGCCGGGCAGGAGAATGTCGCGCGTTCGGCCACCTTCCTCGATGAAGCTGCGAACGGCCAGGGTGGCCGTCTCTCCGTTGAAGAAAGTAACCGTGAGGTCCTGAACAAAGATTCCGTTGTCGGCCACCTCAAGGCGGATGCGGCTGAAAATGCCCTTGAGCAAACCGACGCGGATGCGATCACGGTCATTTCCCAGGTTCACCATCCGTGTGCCCAAAACCACGTATTCTTGGGCCTGCGTCGGCCGGACCGTTAGGGCGATGGCGGTCAGGCCTGTCAATCCGGCCAAGAACGAACGTCGGTTCATTTTCTCCTCCCTATGCGCGCCTGATTGTGACCTGGGACCTTGGGCAGTAAAACGGTGCTGCGACCCATTTTGGGTCGGGAGCAGAGCATGAAAGCCAGGATTACACTTGATGAAGAGCGGTTCGAGCAGAGCTGGCGGACCTGCACCTATCTTATCTACAATTGCGCACTTTCGCTCCAATTGGCATCGCAAGCGACTCTTGACCTTGATCCGACCGAGTACGTCGTGTTCTCCGTCATTGCATGCGGAAATCTCCAGCGAAGGATGCGGGAGTTGGGCGCCCTGTCCACTAACGTGTTCGACCATCTTCCGTCGAATGAGACAAATGTACCTATGTCGCGCAGAAGGGTGGCCGAAGCCACGGGTCTACCACGGGAGACTGTAAGAAGAATTGTCGCACGGCTTCTCGAGCGGGGTCTCCTAATACAATCTCCCGACGGAATGGTCATGGTGCCGGTGGGCCTCATCCGGGGGCCCGGTTCCGCCAATTGGCAACACCAGCTGATCATGGGGCCGGTACTGGGCATGATGCAGAGCCTGCTCAACCTGGGCGCCATCAGGGCATCCGGGATTGGGGACTGAAGTGTGCAGTCGATGCTCCGCGGCGGATGAGTTGACGTTCGTACCTCCAGAAACGCAAAAAAAGGCGCCCGAGGCGCCCGCGTGCTGAAAATCGGAAAGCGGATGGATTAGAACAGTTCGGCGTCGCCGTGGGCCTGGTGGGCGGCAATGCCGGAAAGGGCGGG
>CBFGPB010000154.1:0-6167 GCA_965650545.1 uncultured Devosia sp.
TCGGTGATGAGGCGGTCGAGCCGCTTCACGTCATGCTGGATGATGGCGTTGAGGCGCTCCCGGTCCTCGGGCCTCTTGGCCAGGGGCAGGGTTTCGACGGCCGAGCGCAGCGAGGTCAGCGGGTTCTTGAGTTCATGGGCGACATCGGCGGCAAAGCGTTCGATGGCTTCGATGCGGTTGTAGAGCGCGTCGGTCATGCGCCGCAGCGCGCCGGAGAGATGGCCGATCTCGTCGGGCCGGTCGGTCAGATCGGGGATTTCGGCGCGGGCATTGCCGGCGGTCTGGACACGCTCGGCGGCGGCCGAGAGGCGGCGCATCGGGCCGGCAATGGTGCCGGCCATCAGCAGCGACAGGACGATCTGCACGCCGGCGGCGATCATGGCGATGCGCAGGATCGACCAGCGCTCCTGCGCCACGACGGAATCGATGTCGCCCGGCTCGGTCGAGAGCAGGATGGCCCCGACAATAGCACGCAGGCGCTGCACCGGCACGGCCACGGAAACCACGAGCTGGTTCTGTGCGTCGACGCGCACGAAATCGGCCGGCGCCCCGGCCAGGGCCGAGGCGACCTCCGGATAACGCGTGCCTTCATCGGCCTGGTATTCCTGATAGGTGGGGTAGTTGCCCGGCGACCATGAGATCAGCGCGTTCCACCAGTCCATCAGGAAGAAGCTGCTGGTCTTGCTCGTATCGATGGCCTGGCGCAGCACTTCGCCGCGCGCATAGATATTCTCGCTGTCGAGGATGAGCAGGCCCTGGCCGTCATAGATGCGCGCCCTGGTGCGGGTGGGCGTGATCAGGTTGCGCAGCAGCGGCGCCACGCGCTCGGGATTGATGGGAAATTCCAGCGTCGGATCGTAGTAGGACAGAGGCGAAATCGTCCCCGATTGCGCATCGAGCAGGCGATCGGGATCGATGGAAATGATGTCGCTATCGACCGTGGCCGAGGCAGCAATGGCGGCCGAGATGATTTCGCCCTGCACGCGCAGCGACTGCACGCGCGCCTCGATCAGGCCGGCCCGCCATTGGTTGAGATAGAGGATGCCCACCACCAGCACCAGCAGGCCCGCCATGTTGAGCACGACGATGCGGCGGGTGAGGCTGGAAAAGATGGTGAAATCGACAAAGCGCCGAACGCCGTCGAAGAGCTTGAACAGCGGCATCAGCATCAGACGCCATCCCCGCCGGCCGGAACGCTGCGCGTCCTCGTCCGAAGCGGAGCCCGGACGAGGCCCCGTTTCAGCAGCATGCGGGTCGAGCGTGGCCACTTGGGTCCTTACTGCTCCTTGAAGCGATAACCGACGCCATAGAGCGTTTCGATCATCTCGAAGTCGTCATCGGTCGCCTTGAACTTCTTCCTGAGGCGCTTGATGTGGCTGTCGATGGTGCGGTCATCGACATAGACCTGATCGTCATAGGCGGCGTCCATCAGGGCATTGCGCGATTTTACCACGCCGGGGCGGAGCGCCAAAGCCTGCAGGATCAGGAATTCGGTGACGGTCAGGGTAACGCGCTGGCCTTTCCAGGTGCAGGTGTGGCGCTCTTCGTCCATGACGAGATTGCCGCGCTCGATGAGCGCCTTGCTCGGCGCCTGTTCGGCACCGCCGGCAACGGCACCCGTGGCATCGCGCGGGGCGGAGCGGCGCAGGATGGCCTTGACCCGCTCGACCAGCAGACGCTGGCTGAACGGCTTGGTGATGAAATCGTCGGCGCCCATCTTGAGGCCGAAGAGCTCATCGATCTCCTCGTCCTTGGAGGTGAGGAAGATGACCGGCACATCGGACTTCTGCCTGAGGCGACGCAACAGTTCCATGCCATCCATGCGCGGCATCTTGATGTCGAGAATGGCCAGGTCCGGCTTGTCGGTGGTCAGGCCCTCGAGGCCTGAGGCGCCATCGGTATAGGTGGCGACGGTATATCCCTCGGCTTCCAGTGTCAGGGACACGGAGGTGAGAATATTGCGGTCGTCATCCACCAGGGCGATCTTGGGCATGAGCTGCCTTTCATTTCGTGACGCTAGCTTAGGGCGACGCATCCTTGGGACGGAACGCCGTTTCGAGCGACTTTGCAGGCGACAATTGCGTACTAAATAAGGCGTGACCAGGTGTTGCGCCAGTGGCCAGGACGAATTGGCATCGATGAGACTTCCGTCTTACGACCCATTTCGGGATGGTTGGCCAGGACCTCGAACCGGTATTTTGCACGCCAAGGCCGCCCTTTAGCGAGGCGGCAAAGCGGAGAGACTTCATGCCGGCGTTCGATCATACTCATCTCAGGACCATAGTCGCGGGCGCTGCCGCATCGCTCAGCGATAACGCAAACGTCCCGGCGCTGGTTGCCGCAGCCATCGTCCAGGGCGGCGCCAAGCTCACCGCCCATGGCGCGCTTTCGGTGGAAACCGGCGCCTTTACCGGCCGCTCGCCCAAGGACAAGTTCATCGTTCGCGATACGCTGACCCAGAACAAGGTGTGGTGGGACAATTCGGGTGCGCTGGCGCCGGAAAAGTTCGACCTGCTGCTCAGCGATATCGAAGCCCATCTCAAGGGCCAGGCCATCTACCGCCAGGACCTCCTGGCCGGCGCCGATCCCGCACATCAGTATGATGTCACCGTACTGACGCCCAGCGCCTGGCATGCCCTCTTCATCCAGAACCTGCTGATCCGCCGCGGCGAGGGCATTCCCGCCTCGGACAAGGCCACGCCGGTGACCATTCTCCACGCGCCGCTGTTCCAGGCCGATCCGGCCCGCCATGGCTGCCGCACCGAGACGGTCATCGCGCTCGACATGAGCCGCAATATCGTGCTCATCGCCGGCACGCGCTATGCCGGGGAAATCAAGAAGAGCGTCTTCTCGCTGTTCAACTTCCACGCTCCCGACCAGAATGTGCTGCCCATGCACTGTTCGGCCAATCTGGGTCCCGACGGCGAGGCCGCCCTGTTCTTCGGCCTGTCGGGCACGGGCAAGACGACGCTCAGCAACGACCCCAACCGGCCGCTGATCGGCGACGATGAGCATGGCTGGAGCGACACGGGCGTCTTCAACCTCGAGGGCGGGTGCTATGCCAAGACGGTCAATCTGAGCGCCAAGGCGGAGCCCGAAATCTTCGCGGCGACCCGACGCTTTGGCACGGTGCTCGAAAATGTCGTGCTTGATGCTAACAACGTGCCAACATTTGAAGACGTCTCGCTGACCGAAAATACCCGCGCCGCCTATCCCATCCACGTCCTGCCCTCGATTGCCAAGGGCAGCGTGGGCGGCACGCCCAAGACCGTGGTCTTCCTCACCGCCGATGCTTTCGGCGTGCTGCCGCCGCTGGCGCGGCTGTCGCCCGACCAGGCGGTCTACCACTTCCTTTCGGGCTACACGGCCAAGGTGGCTGGCACCGAGCGTGGCGTCACCGAGCCGCAGGCGACCTTCTCGGCCTGTTTCGGCGCGCCCTTCATGCCGCTCCACCCCACGGTCTATGGCGAGATGCTGGCGCAGCGTCTCGAAGAGAGCGGCGCCCAGGCCTGGCTGCTCAATACCGGCTGGATCGGGGGCGCCTATGGCGTGGGCAAGCGCATCGACATCGCCTCGACGCGGCGCCTGCTGACCGCAGCGCTCAATGGCGAGCTGGACCAGGTCGACATGCGCTTCGATCCGCTCTTCGGCTTCGAAGTGCCCATGAGCGTGCCCGGCGTCGAGGATCGCCTGCTCGATCCGCGCCAGTGCTGGAGCGATGGCGATGCCTATGACACGCAGGCGGCCAAGCTGGTGGCGCTGTTCCGCAAGAATTTCGAGAAGTTCGGTCCGGAGGCCAATGCCGAGGCAGGCCCGCGGCTGCAGATGGCGGCGGAGTAACTTTCCGCCCTTCCGCCCACAGAGCCGCCCTCGGACTTGATCCGAGGGCCAGCCGTTGCCCTCGGCACGGCCTGGATGGTCCTCGGGTCAGGCCCGAGGACGGCATCGCGCATGGTGGGCGAGCCGGATGACAAACAAGAAGGGCGCCAGAGGCGCCCTTTTTCGGATCCAAGGATCGAGGTCCAAACCTAGTTTGGTGAATAGAAGATGTGGCTGTCGACCACGGCCACCTGGCTGAAGGTGTTGGCCCAGGAGGGGCGCACGGCGGTGGTGTGGTAGTAGAGGGCGCTGCCGGGGAGAACGCCGACATCCTGGCCCTGGGCATATTCGGCATAGACTTCGCGCGCCAGATCCTGCGAGCGCAGCCAGGCGCGGCGTTCGCCGGGCGTGTCGTCGCGGCCGTCACAGGCGAAGGTGAACTGGCAGCGATAGCGGCCCTTGTCGGCATTCTGGTAGATGACGCCGCAGAGCGAGCCGGGGAATTTGCCGGAGCGGGCGCGGTTGACGATGATATTGGCCACGGCCATCTGGCCCATGGCGCTTTCGCCGCGCGCCTCGTGATAGATGGCCTGGGCCAGGCATTCACGCTCGCCATTGGCAATCTCGACGCGCTTGGCGGTCGGCTGGTAGCCGGCCTCGACATAGGAGGCCAGAAGGTCGCTGGTGACTGAGGGCTGGGCACGCGGTGCTGGCGCGGTGAAGCTGGCGATGGCCGAAAGGGCCGTATTGTCGGAAGCCAGGGAGCCGCGGCCGATATAGCTCATCAAGAGGTCACTGGTCAGCTCGGGCTGCGGGCCGGCGGGCGTGACATCGACCGAGCGCAATTGCTGCTGGCGCTGCACGTAATTGGCCAGAAGAGCCGGCGTGAGTTTCTGCTGACCGGGAGCCACCGGCACCGCCGTGGGGCCAAGCGCCGGCTGCAGCCTCAACGCGTTGACCTCTTCGGGCATGGCAACGGGCAGGATGGTTTCGGCCTGGGCCGGGGAGAGGGTGACGAACAGAACGAGCGCGGCGGCGCTCAGCGCCAGAAGGGGCGAAACGGCACGTGCAATTTTCTGCTGCCAGCCAGGTCTCAATGCCCCGTCCTTACCCCTGAGCCCGTCCGGTCCTTCCGGCAGGCCTTCTATCCAAGGAGACACCCGAGGGGCCTCCTGCACTTCCCGGGCGGCACACTAGCCAAGAGGGCGCCGGGATGGAAGTCAAAATTTACAGCTAGTTAACCATAACTGTTAGCGACTTAAGGCAGAGTTAACGGCCCCGACAGCCCAGGAAAAGCCCTGTTTTTCAAGACTTTCCCCTGTGCTGAATGGGAGATTACCGACTTGGGTAAAGCTTTATCGATTTACGGGAATGGTTAATTTTTGTTCACGACTGTTGCGGGTCAGTCGCGGTCAAAGGCCGCCCAATGCACCTGCACAAGGCTTTCCATGACGTGGACGCCGAGGGCATGGATATCTTCATTGGGACCGACCAGGTCGGGCACCATGACGGTCTGCATGCCTGCGGCATGGGCAGCGCGCACCCCTGAATGGCTGTCTTCGAGCGCCAGGCACCGGACCGGATCGACGCCGAGGCGCTTGGCCGCAGTGAGGTAGGGTTCGGGATGCGGCTTGGGGTGAGTAACGTCGTCGCGCGTCACCACGGTTTCGAACAGCTCGAAGAGGCCGGCCGCCCGCAGATGGTGTTCGGCATGGGGATTGCGTGACGAGGTCGCGACCGCCGTGGGGATGCCCCGCGCCCTGAGCTCGAGAATGAACTCGCGCGCGCCGGCCTTGACCGGGACGCCGCCATGGCTGCGCTCGCGCATGATGACGCGGCACTTCTCGTCGAACAGCGAATAGGGGAAGGCCACGCCATAGGCTTCGATGAGCAATTGATTGGTGCGCTCGTGGCTCGATCCGACCATGGAGCGGTGCACGTCATGGGTCATTTCGAAGCCCAGTTCAGTGCAGACATCGAAGACGATGTCGCGGAACACTGCCTCGGTATCGAGCAGGGTTCCATCCATGTCGAAAATGGCGGCGTCGAAAGGCGCCAGGCGGATGGCGGCGGGCGTGGCACGTGATGCAGAGGTCATCTTGTCCCCTATAGGCCGATTTGGTGACGTCCGCTAGACGGTGCAGTGCAGGGCCGGGTTGCGAACGCGACGAACCTGGCGGCATCTGCTAGCGTTTCAAGACCATGACCCAGTTCATTGCCTCCAAAGCCCATGCCGCCCTCGGCGACGCCTTTTTCGATCCCGTTGCTCCCGCTGATTTTCCCAAGACCGTCCTGCGCCACAGGGACCGGCGCTGGGCCGAGCGGATCGGGCTGGGCAGTCTCACCGA
>CBFGPB010000155.1:0-6112 GCA_965650545.1 uncultured Devosia sp.
TCGACCGTCCCGACATCCGCCCCGGCTTCATCGAGGAATTGCGCAAGCTCGACCTAGGGGACAAGCTTTAGAGCGCTTTCAGCAAGAGTGGACAGCATTTTTGCGGTTCGAAAGTGCGACCACTCAAAGAGATAGAGGTCTGGTTCTGAGTCCGTCAGAACCGGAAATGCTCTAGCGCTTGACCGTCACGCCCAGGCTGACCGTATGGCTGTCGAACAGGCCGCTGGCACTGTTGTCGCGGTGGACGTAGCCGTAGTCGGCCGAGACAGCAGTATGGGAATTGACCTTATAGTCGGCGCCTGCTCCCAGGCCGTGGCTGCGCTCGGTTTCGCTGCTGCCCTCAAGCCAGGAATAGCCCCAATCCGCCGACGCCCGGAGGCGCAGCCAGGAATTGACCGTATAAGCGAGATCGGCGCTTGCCACATGCGCCACCCTGGCAGTCCCCGTCGTATCCGAGCCGGTGGGCGTGACCGTGGTCGAAAGCGCCGCCGTCAGGTCGATCGTGCTGTCGGGTGAATAGGTCAAGCTCGCATCATAAAGGCTTGTGGTGATGTCACCCAGGCTCGCCGCGTCGAAGTCGTGATGGCCGACGCCGACTGAGGCGCTGGCCGACCAGATGCCGTTCCAGTCTCCCGCAATGCCGGCGCGCAAGGCGCGGCTCGTGGCGTCAGCCTTGTCCCCGACAGTGGGGGCGTGATCGAACCGGTCGCGCCCGAGCGAGGCCTCCCCGAAGACTTCAAGGATTGGCGTCGCCTGCAGGCCGAGCCGCAGGCTGGCATCGACCTGCCAGACATTCTGGCTGGAATTATCGGTTACACCGGTATCGGTGCGGGTTGTCGGCCCATAGAGCGCTCGGGAGAGATCGCCCTTGATCCCCAAGTTGAACCGGCCGAAGCGGCGTTCGAACGCGCCTCCCACCGATCCGGTGATCACCGCGGCCGGACTGGTGACGAGCGGATTGAGCCCCGGCGTGCCGGGCAGGTCCTGGCTGAGCCCCAGGCTCGTCGTCCCCGAAACGGTCGTATCGCGGTCGAGCTGGGTTTTGGCCCCGAAATCGAGATCCAGCGCGGTCACGCCCATGGTGCCATCACCGGCTCGCGCGAGAGTGGCGCTGCCGTCGAGCGTCAGATCAGTGCGCACGCCCTGATGGGTGGCGCTGAAGGCCGGATTGAGCGTGGTGACAAAGACATTGCCATCCGTGGCGCTGGTATAGCTGCCCTTGAGGCCCACGGACCAGTCGATCTCCACCGGCGGGTGGGCCGGTTCGGCCGGAACCTCAAAGCCTTCGGGCATCGGCGCGGACGGATAAATCCCGGGCGCCAGCCGCGCATCGTCGAGCGCGGTTTCATCGATGATCAGCGGCTCGGCCAGCACCGGTCCCGCCAGTGCGGAACTAGCGGCGATTACGCCCAGCATTGTCCATTTTCGCCGGGCCAAGTCCCGCTCCGCCTGTCCTGCCGACAGGCGTGAAAGGGCCCGCCGGTCCCCTGAGGGCCAGGCCGTCATCCTTTCAGCTTATGGTTAATGAAATCTTGCGGGAAACGGTGCCGTGGCCGATCGACGCCTTCAGATCGCCTCGACCCGCAGCACCGCGCCCTCGGCCCCGATGATACGCACCTTCTGGCCGGCGGGCAGGTCCGGCCCGGCAATGCGCCAGATCGTGTCGCCCAGTGCCAGCCGTCCGAATCCACCCTCGATCGGCCTTTCAAGCACGGCTTCCTGCCCGATCCATTGCTCGGCGCGGCGGTTGAGCAAAGGCCGGTCGGTCTGGGCCGCCCGGTTGCGGGTGAGGCGGACCCAGACGAGGATCGAGACCAAGGATAGCGCGCCGAAGATCAGCCACTGCACCGGCCAGTCGAGCGGCTGGAACAGCACGAGAAGGCCAGTCAATATGCCGGCAATCCCCATCCAGAGCAGGAATCCGCCCGGCAGCACGAGTTCGAGCGCCAGCAGCACCAGGCCGGCAATGATCCAGCTCCAGGGCGCATTCTGGCCGAAAAATTCGATCACCTGCATGGCCCGGTCCTAGCCCTGGGGGGCGGTGTTGGGCGGCCGGCTCGACGGGCGCGCCGGGTTCGGCTTGTCGCCACCGAAGGTTTCGCGGGCGATCTCGGCAATGCCGCCAATGGCGCCGATGACGCTGGAGGCTTCGACCGGCAACATCAGCAGCTTCTGGTTGGGCGAGGAGGCAATGCCTTCGAGCGCCTTGATGTAGTTGTTGGCGACGAAATAGTTGATGGCCTGCACATTGCCCGAGGCAATGGCGTCCGACACCAGCTGGGTGGCCTTGGCTTCGGCTTCGGCAGCGCGTTCACGCGCCTCGGCATCGCGGAACGCCGCCTCCTTGCGGCCCTCGGCCTCCAGCACCTGCGCCTGCTTTTCGCCCTCGGCCTTAAGAATGGCCGCTTGCCGACGCCCTTCGGCCTCGAGGATGGTGGCGCGCTTTTCGCGCTCGGCCTTCATCTGCCGGCCCATGGATTCGACGAGGTCCTTGGGCGGGTCGATATCCTTGATCTCGATACGGGTGATCTTGACGCCCCAGGGCGACACGGCGGTGTCGACCACGCGCAGCACCCGGTCGTTGATCTCGTCGCGATGGCTCAGGAGTTCATCGAGGTCCATCGAGCCCATGACCGAGCGGATATTGGTCATGGTGAGGTTGAGGATGGCGTTTTCGAGATTGGTGACCTCATAGGCCGCCGCGGCCGCATCGAGGATCTGGTAGAAGGTCACGCCATTGGCGGTCACTGTCGCATTGTCGCGGGTAATGACTTCCTGGTGCGGCACGTCGAGCACCTGCTCCATGACGTTCATCTTCTTGCCGATCGTATCGATGAACGGCACGATCAGGTTGAGGCCCGGCTTGAGCGTGCGCGTATACTTGCCGAAGCGCTCGATGGTGAAATTATAGCCCTGCGGCACGGTCTTGGCGCCGGCGAAGAGGACCAGCAGGAGCAGTATGCCCAAGCCGATGAGCGTGACGCTCAGCCCATCCAGCCCAAACTCGTTGAGAAAATCCATCATGTCCCTCCGACCCAAATGCGCCGCAACATTATGCGGCGCAAACGGGCTTGGGTAGCGGCAATATTGCGCTCGCTATTTGGCCGGCAAGCATCGTCCGGTTGCCTGCAGGGCGGCGATGGCGCGCGGATCGCAGCCGGTATAGAGGAACATCAGCCAGTCTTCGGTCGAGCCGTAAAAGACGTTGCGATCGACCTCGCCGCTGACCCCCGGCACGACGCCGGTCTGGGTATACTGCCAGAAGGTCCAGGGCCGGTTGTTGTAGCGTTCATGCGGCTCGGCGGCGGTGGAGCGCAGCCAGAAGGCATTGGGGAAGTATTCGCCCTCCAGAATGTCGCGGTGGAAGTTCATGTCGGTATAGATGATGGGCAGCTTGCCGGTATGGCGCTCCATCACGTCGAGCATCAGACGGATCTTCTCAAGCGCGTCAGCCTTGTTCGGCTTGGTCTTGCAGCTCGAATGATTGTTCCATTCGAGATCGAGCACGGGCGGCAGGGCGCTGGGGTCATAGGGCACGTTCTGGGTGAACCAGGCGGCCTGTTCGGAGGCCAGCGAGCACCAGGTCATGAAGTGATAGGCGCCGCGCGGCATGCCGGCATCGCGGGCACGCTCCCAGTTCACGCGGAAAAATGGATCGACATAGTCCTTGCCTTCGGTCGCCTTCATAAAGACGAAATGCGTGCCGCCGGCGCGGGCGCGCGCAAAGTCGACATTTTCCTGGTAGCGCGCCACGTCGATGCCCTGGATCGGCATGGAGCGGGCGCGATCGACCTTGGCATGGGGGCGGTTGTCACCCGGAATGGCATTGTAGAGCCCGCCCATGCTGCCGCAGGCGACCAATGTCGCCACGGCGAGGCTCAGAACGGCGCCGCGAACAGCGACGGAGACGGAGCGGGACAGGGACCAGACCATCAATACAGTTACTCGAAACGCACAATTGAACCTGATCCTTGATTCAACATGGCGCGGTTAATGGAGATTTAGGGTAACCAATGTGGCAGACCGTATGGTTAATACTCCTTCTTTCGTTCGCTCTTCGTTCTTGTTAACCATTTGGTCTTCTGCTAGCGTTCCTGCCGGGCATTGGGGGCAAGGCCGATGGTTGCGCGTGTTACCACCGTGGCGTTTCAGGGCATCGAGGCCGTACCGGTCGATGTGCAGGCCCATATCGCGCCCGGGTTTCCCGGCCTGGTTCTGGTGGGCCTGCCCGACAAGGCGGTACGCGAAAGCGGCGAGCGGGTGCGCGCGGCGCTGACCGCGTCAGGCCTCGGCCTGCCGGCCAAGCGCATCACCATCAACCTCGCCCCGGCCGATCTGCCCAAGGAAGGCAGCCACTATGACCTGCCCATCGCGCTTGCGCTGATGGGCGCGCTTGGCGCCATTCCACAGGATGCGCTCGATGGCTATCTTGCCATGGGAGAACTGGGGCTCGACGGGCGCCTCGCCCATGTCGGGGGGATCCTGCCCGCAGCCATGGCGGCGAGCGCCCGGGGGCTGGGCATTGTCTGCGCCAAGAGTTCCGGGCCGGAAGCGGCCTGGGCAGGCGAAGATATCGACATCATCGCCGCCGACAGTCTCGTCGCGCTGGCCAACCACCTGACCGGTCATCAATTGCAGGCGCGACCGCAGCCCGGGCGGCACCTGGCGGCGCCCGGCGAATTGCCGGACCTGAGTGATGTGCGCGGGCAGGCCGTGGCGCGCCGGGCGCTGGAAGTGGCGGCCGCCGGCGGACACAACATGCTGATGATCGGCCCGCCAGGCGCCGGCAAGTCCATGCTGGCGGCGCGCCTGCCCTCCATCCTGCCGCCGCTGTCGGCGCGCGAACTGCTCGATATTTCCATGATCCAGTCCATTGCCGGCGAACTTGCAGGCGGGGTGCTGTCCGATCGGCGGCCCTTCCGGGCCCCGCATCATTCTGCCTCCATGGCCGCTTTGGTTGGCGGTGGTCTGAGGGTGCGTCCGGGCGAAGCGAGCCTCGCCCATAATGGGGTGCTCTTTCTCGACGAACTGCCCGAATTTGCGCCCAACGTGCTCGATAGCCTCAGGCAACCGCTCGAAAGCGGGGAGACGGTCATTGCCCGCGCCAATGCGCGTGTCGCCTATCCCAGCCGCTTCCAGCTTGTCGCTGCCATGAACCCCTGCAAGTGCGGCCTTGCCGGCACGCCGGGCCATGTCTGCAAGCGCGGAGCCGCCTGCGCCGGCGACTATCAGGCGCGCGTGTCCGGCCCCTTCCTCGACCGCATCGACATCCGCATCGATGTGCCGGCGGTCTCGGCGGCGGACATGATCGCCCCCGCGGCGCCTGCCGAGAGTTCGGCCACGGTGGCTCAGCGCGTCGCGGCGGCGCGCGAGAGACAGGCGCGCCGCTATGCCGATGCTGGTCACGCCAACGTTCTCACCAATGCCGCTGCCCCGTCCGCACTCATCGAGAAACTCGTCGAGCCCGACCGGGAGAGCCAGTCCCTGCTCCTCCAGGCGGCCGAGCGGTTCAACCTCTCTGCCCGTGCCTATCATCGCGTGCTCAAGGTGGCGCGGACCCTTGCCGATCTGGCGGGCTCCGATAAGGTCGCGCGGCCACATATCGCCGAGGCGCTGAGCTACCGGCTCAATTTTGGCGCTGCCTGATCGGACCCAGTTGATGAAGCATCGCATTTCCGCCGGGGTCCTGGCCCTGCAAGATGAACGGATTTTGCTGGTCCGGCACTTTCGCCCAGGCATTCATGACTTCTGGGCTGGTCCCGGCGGCGGAGTGGAGGGCACCGAGGAGCTGTCCGCGGCGGCGGAACGCGAGGTATTCGAAGAGACCGGTCTGCGGGTGAAGACTGGCGCCCTTGCCTATATCGACGAACTGATCGATCCCTCCGGCCGCATGCTCAAATTCTGGTTCCTCGCCGACTATGTTTCCGGCGAGATCGACGTCTCGGCCAATCCGGCCGAGGGGGAGTCGATCAGCGAGGCCGGCTGGTTTGCGCGCGACGCCCTGCCGGCCGGTCATGTCTTTCCCGAAGTTCTCCGGGATCGCTTCTGGGATGATCTGCAGACTGGCTTTCCCGCGCCAATCAAGCTGCCGCTGCGGCAATCGATCTTTTGA
>CBFGPB010000156.1:0-6054 GCA_965650545.1 uncultured Devosia sp.
GCCCAGCTCGGCCAGGCGCTGGCGGCGCTCGAAAGCTGGGAGAGCCGCCACACCAGCTGGGACACGCGCTTTAATTGCCGCATCTGGAGCCTCCACAGGGGCTACCTGCCGATCATGCGCCTCAAGCCGCCCGCGGCGGCGCTCAAGTTCAAGCGCGACGATATGGATGCCTTGCGCGTCAAGCTCGTCGACCGCCTGGCCGGTCTGCGCCTGCGCGATTTCTACACGGGCTTCAATGCCGGCCGCCGCGCCGAGCGGGACAGTCAGCCGCTGGCCGAGGTCGAGGCCGAATGGCAGCAGACTTATCCCCGCCTGCGGCTGTTCGACTAGACTGCGGCCCATCCCTCCGCATGGGCGGCCTGCAGGCGAACAGTGGCGGAGGGGGCCGGGCGCGGCTCGCCGCCGCGCAGGTTCAGGCCCGGGCGGAAGCGTGTGCGCGACCCCCGTGCCGTTCCAAAAACCGGCGCCCCGGGGCGATAGGCGCCTCACCAAACACTCTTCAGGGGCGCCCACCGCCCCGGGGCCCGCTCATCGGCCAGAAACCGGAGGCAAGCCGCGCCGTCCGGCGCCTTGGCGCGGCAATGAGAGCCCGCCTTGCTCTCGTCACCTTTTTCTGTCACAACCCGTCTCACGCGTTTTCAGCCTAAGTCGGCTGCCTCTGCCGGTCATTTCCGGTTCCTGGCTCACTGATCTACTTGCGAACGTTCGTATACCCCGTCCTGCATGTTGCAGGTGGGAAACGCTCGCTTCGCTTCGGCGCCGAGCTCTCTACAAAGGAACCACCATCATGGCCAACCTCACCGGCACCGTGAAATTCTTCAACACCACCAAGGGTTTTGGCTTCATCACCCCCGACAATGGCGGCAAGGACCACTTCGTCCACATCTCCGCCGTGCAGCGTTCGGGCGTCGATGGCCTCTACGAGAACGACAAGGTCTCCTACGACGTCGAAACCGGCCGCGACGGCCGTGAATCGGCTGTCAACCTGACCCTCGTGAAGTAAAGCGAACCTGCGGTTCGCCGATTTCGAGAAAGCCGCCGCGAGGCGGCTTTTTTGTCCCCGGACTGTGCAACTGCTGCAGAGTGGGGCATCCAAACGCTGTCCGTGCCCGTAATGCTCCCGAACCCAATCCAAGGAGCCAACATGATCGGCGCGCGCGAAAAGATCTGGATCATCGGCGGATCGAGCGGCATAGGCGAGGCCATGGCCAGGGCCTATGCGGCGCGCGGGGCGCTGGTGGTCATTTCCGGCCGTGACGAGAAGGCCCTCGAGGCCGCGCTCACCCGCATCGGCCCCGGCCAGCTGGCCGCCCGTGCCGACGCGGTCGATCCGCAAAGCCTGGCTGCCGTGGCCGAACAGCACGGCCCCTTCGACCGCGTCATCACCACCGCCGCCATCTACGATCCGGGCCCGATGGGCAAGGCCGACCAGAACAAGGCCGAGGCCATCTTCTCGGTCAATCTCACCGGCACGTTCAACGTGGCGCGGGTAGCGATCAACGCCCTCAAGCCGGGTGGGCAACTGGTGCTCTTCGGCTCTGCCGCCGCCATTTTCGGCCTGCCCAATGGCCAGGTCTATTCGGCCACCAAGGCCGCCATCGTCAACATGGCGCAGTCGCTGCGCGCCGAACTCTGGCCGCAGATCGACGTGCGGCTGGTGACGCCCGGCTTCGTGCGCACCCCGCTTACCGACAAGAACGAATTTGCCATGCCCGGCCTCATGGAGCCCGAGGACGCTGCAAGACGCATCCTCAAGGGCCTCGACGGCAGAAGCTTCGAGATCGCCTTTCCCCGCCGCCTCATCTGGCCGCTAAAATTGCTCGGCGTGCTGCCGCACCCGATCGCCTTCGCGCTGACGAAAAGGCTCAACGGGTGAGACTGACGGCCCAATAGCCCGCCAGGGCGGCGCTCCCTGAGAGGAATCCGCCCCAGGCGAGGTCAATGAGGCTGATCTGGAGGCTCCAGCCCTTGAGCGTGGCGAGGTTCGTCATGTCATAGGTGCCATAGGCGAGAAGCCCCAGCGCCACGCCCGCTACCAGGGCCCAGACCCACGATCCGGCATTGGCCGCCGGCAGCACGGCAAAACCCACCAGGCCCGCAATGTAGAACAGATAGAAGATCGCCGCCGGCGCCAGGTTGGGCTGATCGAGCAGCAATTCCCCGATCTCGGCGCGATAAAAGCCGATGCCGAGAACCGTCAGCCAGAGGAAATCGAGGCCGAAAAAGACCAGCGCCGTTCCGCCATAGGCAGCCAGAACGGTCAGCAGCGAAAAGCCGAACATGGTTGTTCTCTCCTCAGATGCCCAGCACGGGCTGCACAAAGCGCAAGAGACGGCTGGAAAACTTCAGGGGTGCGTCGGTGATGGCCAGGCAGATGCAGTCTTCCTGGTCATCCGCCACCGGCTGGTGCGTCAGCGACCCATCCGCATCCTCGATATCGCCCGGTCCGAAACGGTCCACCTCGTCGTGGAAACTGCCCTTGAGCACCACGGTGAGTTCGCGTCCGCCATGGCTATGCTCGGGCACCGGCTTGCCGGCAGCGATGCACAGCAGGCGCGCCTGCGTAGTCTCGTCCCCGGTCTTGATCAGGATCTGCTTGGCATTGCCCAGGTTCCGCCATTTGAGGCCGTCGAGGTCGCCGCCGAGATAGGAGCGCAGCGGTTCGGGCAGCGTGGCCGTGGCGGGGCGTCGCGCGGGCGCGGCCTTGGCTTCCGGTTCGGCCAGAAGGCGCGATTTCAAGGCGTCCCAGCTGTCGCTTGGTGCCTCCACCGGCGTCAGCTCTTCCATCAGCGCGCCGCCGGTGGCCTCGGCCAGGGCCAGTTGCTCCCGGCATTGCGGGCACATGGCCAGGTGGCAGGCAACGGCCAGCGACCAGCCTTCCGACAGGGTGCCGGCGGCATAATCGAGGAGAAGGTCGTCATTGAGGTGGTGGCGAATGGTCATTTCAATTCCTCCAGCGCCGCGCGAAGGCGTCCGAAGGCCAGTCTGATGCGCGATTTTACGGTTCCGATGGGCAGGCCCGTCTGGGCCGCTATGGTGCTGTGGGATGCTTCGTCGAAGAAGGACAGGCGAATGAGGTCCACCTGTTCCTGGGGGAGGGTCTTGAGCGCTCGATGCAGGGCCGCCCCACTCTGGCGCAATTCCAGAATGTCCCCCGCTTCCGGCTCGGCCGCGGGGACCAGCGCCGGATCGTCTGGGTCGAAAGCCGGCCGCTTCTGCTTGCGCCAGGCATCGATCCAGATATTGCGGGCAATGGTGAAAATCCAGGCCGAGGCCTGGCCCCGCGCCGGATCGAACTGTCCGGCCTTGCGCCAGATGGCCAGCATGGTCTCCTGCATCAGGTCCTCGGCAGCCTGGCTGTCGCGGGTGAGCTTGAGCAGATATGCGCGGATACGCGGCCCGAAGTCGCGAAACAGCGCTTCGAACGCGGCCATGTCGGCTGTGGCGATAGCCACGATTTGCGCGCCGATATCCGCTGGCGTAGCGGGCGCTTCGGACTTCTCCGTCATGCGATACGAGCCCTTCTTTGGCGCGGGCACGGCAAGGCGGCGGCGCGGTGGTAACGCTGCATCCTGACACGGTCCGGCAAGTGGGTAAATCGCAAGTGACATGCTCCAGATACGCCCGGTCCATCGCACTGGATCAGGCGGCAGTCAAAATTTCTCTGCGCCGGGGGCGAAATCTCGGCCGCCTGCAAATCCAGTTGCGTCCCGCGCGCGTATCTCCATCAAACACTTCGGGACTATCATCATGTTTCACAACACCTCTGGCTTTTCCGGGTCGCAGTCTGCGCGGCAACGCATTGCGGTCGTCGGCAGCGGTGTATCGGGGCTTTCGGCGGCTTGGCTGCTGTCGCAGTCCCACGACGTCGTGCTCTACGAGGCCGACAACCGGATCGGGGGCCACGCCAACACGGTCGACGTCCCCGGCACGGGCCCGGTCGATACCGGCTTCATCGTCTATAACGAAAAGAACTATCCCAATTTTACCGCCATGATGGCGCACCTTGGGGTCGAGAGCATCAAATCCCAGATGTCCTTCTCGGCCTCGCTCGACCAAGGCAATTTCGAATATTGCGGCGAGGGACTGACCGGGCTCCTCGCGCAGAAGCGCAACGCTTTTCGCCCGCGCTTCTGGGCGCTGTTCCGCGATCTGCTGCGCTTTTATCGCGAAGCGCCCGAAGTGCTCGACCGGCCGGATCTCCAAAAGCTCACCCTCGACGAATATCTGCGTGCCCAGCGCTATTCGCAGTCCTTCGTCGATGACCACCTCCTGCCCCTGGCTGCCGCGATCTGGTCTTCCTCGGCCTCCGACATCCGCTCCTATCCGCTTCTTGCTTTCGTGCGCTTCTTCCAGAGCCACAACCTGCTGCAGATCTGGGAGCGGCCCAACTGGCGCACCGTCAAGGGCGGCAGCCGCAGCTATGTCCAGGCGCTGCTGAGCCAGTTCAGGGGCGAAGTGCGGATGGCAACGCCCGTCGCCCGCATCCGCCGCGATGCCTCAGGCGTCACCATCGTAGACAACAAGGGCCATGCCGACCGTTTTGACCAGGTGCTGATCGCCAGCCACGCCGATCAGGCCCTAGGCATGCTGGAAAGCCCGAGCCAGGCCGAGCGCGACCTGCTCGGCGCCTTCGGCTATACCGTCAATACCGCTGTCCTCCATGCCGACAAGCGCTTCATGCCGCGCCGTCGGCGCGTCTGGAGCTGCTGGAATTATATCGCCGTGGATCAGGCCGAGAGCGCCCATCCGCTCTGCGTCAGCTACTGGATGAACCGGCTGCAGAGCCTTCCAGGCCGCGACCTCTTCGTCACGCTCAATCCGCCCCGCGATCCCGAACACGAAATCGCGCGCTTCGAATATACTCATCCGCTGTTCGACAGCCGCGCCATCCACGCGCAGGACAATCTCTGGCAATTGCAGGGGCAAAACCGCACCTGGTATGCCGGCGCCCATTTCGGCCGCGGCTTCCATGAGGATGGGCTGCAATCCGGCCTCGCCGCCGCCGAGGCCATGGGCTCCCTGCCGCGCCCCTGGACGGTCCCCAATCCTTCGGGCCGCATTACCCTGGCGCCGCCCGCCGCGGCCATGGTGGCATGATCAGCAATTCACACATCTATGTGGGGCAGGTGGTGCACCAGCGGCACCGCCCCAAAAAGCACCACCTGCGCTATCGCGTCTTTTCGGTGCTGATCGATCTCGATGAATTGCCGCAGCTCGATGCCTTGCGCTGGTTCGGTCATAACCGGCCGGCGCTGTTTTCCTTCCGTGATGCCGACCATGGCGATGGCCGCCCGCTGCGCGATTGGGTGGCCGATCAGCTCGCCAATGAAGGCCTGCCAGCCCCGGCGCGCATTCGCCTGCTCTGCTATCCGCGCATCCTCGGCTACGTCTTCAATCCGCTGACCGTCTGGTATTGCGACGATGCCGAAGGCAATCCGCTCGCCACCATCTACGAGGTGCACAACACCTTTGGCGAGCGCCACACCTATGTCCTGCCCGCAGACGCAGCTCAACAGGAAGCCGACAAGGCCTTCTATGTCTCACCCTTCATCGACATGGATTGCCGCTACGAGTTCCGGCTCTCCCAACCAGAAGAGCGCGTACGGGTCGCCATCAATGAAACGCAGCACGGCGAGCCCTTGCTCTATGCGGCCTTCACCGGCGAACGGCGCCCGTTCACCGACGCGACCGTGCTGAGGCTGTTCTTCACCCACCCGCTGATGACCTTGAAGGTCACCGCCGGCATTCACTGGGAGGCTCTGCGCCTCATCCTCAAGGGCATCCGCATCCGCTGGTACACGGACCGCAAGCCCCGGGTTCACCAGTTGAAATCGGGGCCGTTCTCGCGCGCGCCGAGGAAGAACACGTCGCTCATCAGGCGCAAAGGCGCGGCATCGACATCGGACTGACGCGCGTCGAGCAGGTCGGCGAACCGGTCATAGATGGCCGCATATTCTTCGTCGCCATGCTCGAGCACCACTTCGCCATTGATCCGAAGCGTGCGCCCGCCGCGTTCGAGCTTGAGCTCCTTGCCGGTGCCGGTGGTGACCG
>CBFGPB010000157.1:0-6053 GCA_965650545.1 uncultured Devosia sp.
GCGGGCCTTCTGTGCATCGCGGTCCATGGCCGCCATCAGTTCGTCGAGGCCGGAAAAGACTTCCTGGCCGCGGATGTGGCCGATGAGGGCAACGCCCAGGGTCTGGCCGTAGATGTCTTCGTCGAAATCGAAGAGGTGGGTTTCGAAGGGCGGGAGCTGGTTGTCGAACATGGGCTTGCCATAGGCGGCGACGCCATCGAGCAGCCTGTCGCCGAGGCGCGCGCGAACGGCATAGACGCCCTGGGCCAGCTGGAAGCCGGTGGGCGTCATGGTGTTGGCGGTGGGAAAACCAAGCTCCCTGCCCCGCTGGTCGCCCTTGACCACGCAGCCATCGAAGAACCAGTGATAGCCCAGGAGCCGGTTGGCGGCCGTGACAGCCCCCTCACTGAGAGCTGCACGGATGCGCGAGGAGGAAATCACTTCCTCGCCCTCGTCCATGAGATCAAGGGTTTCGACGGCGAAGCCGAGCCGCTCGCCGGCGGCACGCAGGAAGGCGGGTGTGCCCCGGCGCTGGCGGCCGAAGTGGAAATCGGAGCCGACGATGACGCCGCGCACGCCCAGTTGCTCGACCAGCATGGTCTCGACGAAGACTTCCGCCTCGTTTTGCGAGAAATCGCGATCGAAGGGCAGGATGATGATGCCATCGAGGCCCATGGCCTCGGCCAGCCGTGCCTTGGCGTCGCCCTGGGTCAGGCGGAACATGAAGGGTGCCGGCGCGAAAACATCGCGCGGATGCGGCTCGAAGGTGAGCATGAGTGCCGGAACCCCGGCGGCCCTGGCGCGCTCCAGCAAGGCATCGATGATGGACTGATGGCCGCGATGCAGGCCGTCGAAATTGCCGATGGCAACATAGGCGCCGCGCAGCGTTTCCGGGACATCGGCAAGAGAGGAGAGGCGAACAAAGTCGGTCATTATTGCTACCAGCTGAGGCGCGGCAGGTAGCCGGCCACGTGGGCGCGGCTGGGGGCGAGGAGATCGGCTATGGCCTGCGGGTCGGGCTTGCCGAAAGCGTCGAGTTCGGCGGCATGGATCGAACCGGTGATGAAGAGGATGTCGACGCCGAACTGGGCGGCGCCGGTGGCGTCGGTGCGGACGCTGTCGCCGATGGCCAGGACGCGGGATTTTTCGAGGCTCTTGCCAGCGGCCTTTTCGGCCAGGGCAAAAGCCTGCTCGTAGATGGGCGGATAGGGTTTGCCGGCCATGAGCACCATGCCGCCCATGGCCGAATAGAGGTCGCCCAGGGCGCCACCGCAATAGATGATCTTGTCGCCGTGCTCGACGACGCGATCGGGATTGGCGCAGATCATGGGCAGCTTGCGGCTGAGCCAGAGTTTTGCGCGCTCGCGGTACATTTCGGGCGTGTCGTCATCGGTATCGAGATCGGTGACGACCACGACCTCGGCCTCATCGGCGCCGGTGCGCCGGACGTCGAGACCGTCATAGAGGGCATCGTCTTCGGTGGGCGGGCCGACATGGTGAATGGCCTTGCCGCGGTATTTCTCGATCATGGCGCGGGTGGCATCGCCCGAGGAGACGATGGCGTCATAGGCATCACGCGGGACGCCGAGCCGGTCGAGCATGGCCACGATGGGTCCGGAAGGGCGCGGCGCATTGGTGATGAGCACCGCCCTGCCCCCGGCCTTGCGGAATTCACGCAGCGCTTCGACAGCCTCGGGAAAGGCCGCAACACCATTGTGGATGACGCCCCAGACATCGCTCAGCACTGCATCGTAGCGGCCTGACAGATCAGAGAGGCCAGAAATAGTGGGCAGGGGCGCGGTCATGGCTTGCCTTGTCTGAAGGTGGGATGCGGACCTATGTGGCAGTTTGCCGCCTCGGATCAAGCGAAAAGCGGCCCCGAAGCGCTGCTAACCGCGTCCTGCGCACCGGCTAGACTTCGGCGCGACGCAGTTGCGGGGCGACGGTGCGGGTCGAATCCAGAACCAGGTCGGGGCGGACCGGACCGGGGGCGGCGATGTAGTCGCCCTGGACGAGAACGATATCGGCGTCGAGCAGTTCGACGATCTGGCGCTCATTGGCGATGCCGGTTGCCAGGAGGCTCACTTCGAAACGCGCCAGATAGTTGGCGATATCGGTGATGTGGAAATCCGTGAACGCCTCGGGGGCAGCGATGAAGCGTGCTGCATCGACGCGCATGGACCGGACGCCCATCGCCGCCATGTCGGCAACATCCACACGCAGCGAGGAGATGTTAGCAATCGAGAAGCCCGCGCCCTTGCGAACCATCTGCTCGACGACCGCCCGCTCCTGGGTGGTGAGCGAGAGCCAGTCGCGCTCGGGGACAAGGAAGGTCAGAGCGTTGGCAATGGCCCGGTTGGCATCCAGCGTCACCAGCAATTGTTCGGCCGCGGTCTCGTCGCCAAGCGTCGCCCGGCTGAGGGGAATGTGCAGCATGGCCGGCTGGCCACCGGTGCGCGACCGCCTTGCTATGGCCACCGCCTCGACCAGCGCCGTCCCTTCGATCAGGCGGACAACGTCCTTGCCACCGCGCCGGGGCATGAAATCGGCTGCTTCGGCCAATTCCCCGTCTTCGAGCGTCAGGCGCGGCACCAGATCATAGGCGACGGCGCGGCGCTGCGGGAGGCGCACGACCGGCTGCAGGTGATGCACGAGGCGATTCTCGTCGAGCGCCTGGCGCAGCGTTTCGAGCGGAATGACGGGCTCCGTCTCCGGCACGATGACGGCAGCAGGCGGCGGAGGCGGCGGTGGTGGCGCCGATATCATGCGCGCATCGGAGCGCTCGTACGACGCGCGGGATGAGGCCGATTTGGCCACCTTGTCCTCGACCTCCGCAACCGCTTCGGCAACCTGGCGAATGACCGTACCGAGGACTGAAATATCGGCCTCGACCGTCTCCAGCCGCTGGCCGGCATTGAGATCGGCTATAGCGTTGATGCGCTGGCCGAGGACCGCACCGGCCTGGGCATCGGTGGCCAGGAGGCGCGACAGGTCCTCGATGGCGCGTTCGAGCCGGTTTTCCGCCCGCTGGCGCAGGACGCGCTCCATCATCACCACACAGGCACAGCCAAAGACCACAGCCACCAGAATGGCATTGGCCGGCGTGAAGGTGAGGCCAAAATAGGCCAGCGCCCCCAATCCGGCTGCGGATAGCGCGATCAATGAATAGACAAGAGCCTGCACGGCGGACCTGAACCCCCTGTTTTTTGGCGCGTTATCGTGCGCCAGTGCCAGGATTCGACCGTTTGTACTTAGCACCCTCAAACAAGCGGAAAAAGCGCCGCGGGCGCTCTGTCCCGCCCTATTTGCCGGGTTCGGCCTCGAACAGGTCCCAAGCACGGGAGAAGTAGCGCCGGAACAGAAGGAGCTGGGCAGCACCAAAGACGGCAGCAGATGGACCGGCCTGGCCCTGCGCCAGCCTGGGTCTGTGCGGCAGGAGCACCGGCAATGCATCAAGATGGGCCCGGGTGCGCTCGATGAGCCTGCCCAAAATGGACTGCGGCAGATCACCATTGATCGTGGCAAGGTCAATTTCGATCATGGCCGTCGTGGTGAGGATTGCCTGGGCCAGCGCGTGGCCAGCATCGTCCAGCCAAGGTTCGACCTGGGGCTCAAGCGCCGCCCAATCCCATTTGCGGGCCGAGCCCTGCAGGACGGGGCCGCCAGCTTCCCTGACACTGCGGGCCAGGGCGTGCAGCGACGCCACCAGATGGAGATAGGCTGGTTGGCCGGAGCGGTCATTGACCATGACGGCACCGAGATCTGCGGCATTGCCATAAGGTCCTTCGAGCAGGTGCCCGCCGGTGACAACCCCGCCGCCGACAAACGTACCGACGTAGAAGCTTGCCAATCCCTTAGGCCGCGGGGCCGGATGCACTGTGATCTCGCGCCAGGCGGCGGCGCTGCCATCGTTGACCCACATGGTTGCAAGCCCGGTCTCGCGGCCCAGGCGCTCGCCAATGTGCACGCGCGCCCAAACATCCTTTGTTTCCGCGGGCGCCCCGAGCCGATCCAGCAGCGGCCCGAAATTGCCCGGCGAGGTCACAGCGATGCCGGCCATGCGCTGGCGCTGCGCCGCGCTCAGCGCCGACAATTGGGTTTCAACATCGGCGGTAATGGCGGCAAAGACCGATTGAGGATCGGGATAGCAGTAGCTGCGGCGGGTGACGGCCACCGGTGCGCCGGCAAGGTTCTGCAGGAGAACCTCAAAATGCTGCCAGCCGATCTCGACACCCATGGAATAGGCGCCATTGGGGTTGAGCCGGTAGGGCGTCGCCGGCTGGCCGCGCCGCCCCCTCAGAACCTCGCCGCGGATGATGAGGTCACGTGCTTCCAGGTCCGCCAGGATTCGGGCAGTCGTTTGCGGGCCAAGTCCGGACCGGCGCGCAATATCCGCATTGGACACTCCAGGAATGCCGGCGATCAGCGTGAGGACCGCGCGTTCATTGGTGAGCCGCACCCCCGTCTGGTTGATGCCGCGCACGATAGGCTCGAAAACGTCTTGATCCGATTCAATTCTCATGGCGCAGAGATAAACGTGGTTTAGACGCTGGAAGCAAGAACGGAATATTTACCGTAATCCGCAACACTTCAGTCAACGACAAGAACGGTCCGGTTGCGGACGAAACCAGGGTAAACTGCGCAATGACGATGACGAGCGGTAGCGATAACGCGCTGTGCGGCCGGCTTTTGCTGATCGACGCCGATGTCGCCTGTGCCGGACGGACCGGCGAGACGCTCCGCGAATCCCTGCTCGTGGCCCCGCAAATCACCCATTCGGGTAGCGGCCGTGCGGCCTTGGACCTGCTGCGCAAGACCCGGTTCGATGTCATCATCGCCGATCTCGAAAGCCTCCTGGACCTGGCAGCCAGCATAGAGGACGCGATGCACCGTCTCGTCCGGCTGGCGGAGGGGGCGCTGATTCTTGCAGTCGCCGACAGCGGATCGGTGAGCGCGGCCCTGGGCGCCATGCGGGCCGGGGCCCATGACTATATCGCCAAACCCGTGAGCGGCGCGGCGCTGGCCGGGCGCCTGGCCGAGCTGGCCCAGCGCCACGGCCGCCCGCGCTCATTGGGCGTCGAGGCCGGGCCGGAAGCCCCGGTGGCAGATTTTGCCGGCTTTGTCGGTGCCTCGAGCGCCATGCAGTTCCTTTATGAGCAGATCGGCCGCGTCGCCACATCGACCGCGCCTGTCTTCATCACCGGAGAGAGCGGGACCGGCAAGGATGTCTGCGCCGAGGCGCTGCATGCCAAGGGACCCAGAGCCAACAACCGGTTCGTCGCCATCAACTGTGCGGCCATTCCGCGCGACCTGATGGAAAGCGAACTGTTCGGCGTGGTGCGCGGCGCCTTCACCGGCGCCCATGACGACCGCAAGGGCGCAGCCGAGCTCGCCGATGGCGGCACGCTGTTCCTCGATGAAGTGGGGGAGATGGACCTCTCGCTGCAGTCCAAGCTGCTGAGATTCCTCCAGACCGGCACGATCTCCCGCGTGGGCGAGACGGCGGCCCGCAAGGTCGATGTACGCGTCATCTGCGCGACCAATCGCAACCCCATGCAAATGATCGCAGACCGGCAGTTCCGCGAGGATCTGTTCTACCGCCTGCATGTGCTGCCCATTCACCTGCCGCCGCTGCGGCAGAGACCCAGCGACATCATGGTGCTGACCCGTCATTTCCTTGCCCGCTATGCGCGCGAGGAGCACAAGGAGTTCACCGGCATCCTGCCCGATGCTGCGCAGCGCCTGACAGCCGCCGATTGGCCGGGCAATGTGCGCCAATTGCAGAACCTGGTGCGGCGGCTGGTCGTGATGTTCGACGGCGGGGACATTACTTCGGCCATGGTCGAGGCGGCAGACATCGAATCCAAGGTGTCCGCCCCGGTTGTGGCTGCAGTCGAGGCGCCGCGCGCGGACCGGCGCAGCATCCTGCCGATGTGGCAGCAGGAACAGCGCATCATAGAGGATGCCATTGCCACCTTTGGCGGGAACATCTCGATGGCCGCTGCAGCCCTCGAAATCAGCCCCTCGACCATCTATCGCAAGCGCCAGAGCTGGTCGGAAATGGCGGCCGCCGG
>CBFGPB010000158.1:0-5985 GCA_965650545.1 uncultured Devosia sp.
CGTTCCTCGGCACGCTCGATGGCCCAGTCGAGCAGCTTCCCGGCCTGGTTCGGGGAAGCCGCTAACCAGTGGTCGAAGGCATCGCGCAGCGCCGTGTCGACGATGCGGGTGGCTTCGCCCGAGGCCAGCTTGTCCTTGGTCTGGCCGACAAATTCGGGCTCGCGCACGAAGACCGAGAGCATGGCGGCGCAACTGGTCAGCACGTCCTCGGCGGTGAGGTTGGCCGCGCCCTTGTTCTTGGTCAGCTCCGCATAGTTCTTGAGGCCGCGCAGCAGGGCCATGCGCAGGCCTGCCTCATGCGTGCCGCCATCTGGCGTGGGCACCGTGTTGCAGTAGGACTGCACGCCACCATCGCCAATGGTCCAGGCAATGGCCCATTCCACCGAGCCGTGGCTGCCGGGCCGGCCGCTGCGGCCCGAGAAGATCTCGTCGGTAATGCGCGTCTCACCCTCGATCCGGGCGGTCATGTAGTCCTTTAGGCCGTCCGGATAGTGGAACACCGCCTTGGCCGGCACTTCTTCATTGGCGAGGCTCTCGTCGCAGCTCCAGCGCAGCTCGACGCCGCCGAAGAGATAGGCCTTGGCGCGGGTCATTCGGAAGATACGCCCAGCCGAGAAATGCGCCGTCGGGCCGAAAATCTGCGGATCAGGATGGAACCGCGTCGTGGTCCCACGCCGGTTCTGCACCCGGCCCACATTTACCACGTCCTCGACCACATGGCCGCGCGAGAACTGGATGCGATAGAGCTGTTGGTCGCGCGCCACTTCCACGACCATATCGTCGCTGAGGGCGTTCACCACCGAGACGCCGACGCCGTGCAATCCGCCTGAAGTTTCATAGGCTTTGCTGTCGAACTTGCCGCCAGCGTGCAGGACGGTGTGGACGATCTCGAGGGTCGAGCGATTGGGGAATTTGGGGTGCTTCTCGACCGGTATGCCGCGGCCATTATCGGTAACGGTTATGTATCCGTCGGCGCCCAGATGCACTTCGATCCGGGTGGCGTGGCCGGCAATGGCCTCGTCCATGGAATTGTCGATCACCTCGGCGAAGAGGTGGTGATAGGCGTTGATATCGGTGCCGCCGATATACATGCCGGGGCGACGGCGAACCGGCTCAAGTCCTTCCAGAATCTCGATTTCTGCGGCGCCATAGGCTTGCGTCACCGGCTGCGGTGCAGACGGCTTGGGCGCGATCGGCTCTGCCTTCTTGGGCTTTTCAGGCTCGGGGGCAGGGCTTCCGAAGAGATCTGACATGCACGTCCCATAGGTTCGGCCCGAATCGGGCAGGTCCAATCTCTAGCATATCGCAAGCGTTTCCGAGGGTCCGGCCGGCGGGGCAATTCCCACAGCCTGTGGCGGTCGTGGACCGTCAAGATGAACGGATGCCGAACGCGACCCGACGCGCGAAGCGAACCCCGCATCCGAGCCAGATTGAAGCAGTTTCGTCCCAAGATAGGGCGGCTGATTTACCGCTCGTTTCCTTCTTGAGAGCACTTTCTTAAGCGCGTCCTGATAGAAATCTGGACATACGGTTTTTGTCTGGAGTTGCCGTATGAGAACCGAACAGCCGGGTATTGCGTATCAATCGGTCAAGGTCGGTTCGGCGTCTCACGGATATTGGCCGGCAGCCGGATTTAGTAGTATTGCGTACCGGCTGGCCAGTTTCCGAACGTCGCGTCTTGGCGCACTGATCGGCGTCTCGTTCCTCTTCTATTTTGCCTGACCTGACTTGCGCTGCCTTGGCGGCGCGGTTAGGTATTTGGCATTCGTTTCCGGTCCACGCGCAAAAAGGGAGGGCTGCATGACTGTTTTTCAGACGCATCGTTCCCGTGGACCCGTCCGGGCCCTGCGGCACACGCTGCAGGGCTGACCAGCCTGGTCCGGACGTAACCTTTCCGTTCCCGATCCTCTGGTTTGCCCTTCATGGCGACCTGGCCGATGCCAGGATGCTTTTCTGATGGCAATGGCGCCTGGCAACATGCGGCGCCGATCCAGTGAGCGAATACAATGGGCACGATCAGCCTCAAGAATGCCGGCCACCGTGCGGGCGAGCTTCTCTTCTCAAACCTCAACCTCGTTATCGGCGACGGCGACCATGTCGGTCTTGTCGCGCCCAATGGGCGGGGCAAGTCCACGCTCCTCAGGGCCATGGCCGGCCAGCTCGAGCTGAGCGAGGGAGACATCACCCGATCCCGCGGCCTCACCATCGGCTATGTGCCGCAGGAAATCCCGGACAGAGCGCTCGCCCAGACGCTGACCGAATTTGTGGCCTCGGCGCTCGATGCGTCGACCCTTGATGCCGAAGGCTGGCGCGTGGACGTAGTGCTCGAGGAAATGTCCATTCCTGAAGAGTTTCGCGACAAGCCGCTTTCCGAGTTGAGCGGCGGCTGGCAGCGCATGGCGCTCCTGGCGCGCTGCTGGGTAACCCAGCCGGATGCGCTGCTGATGGACGAGCCGACCAACCATCTTGATCTCGGGCGCATCCTAATGCTCGAGGAGTGGCTAGGCTATGCCGCGCGCAGCCTGCCCGTCGTGATCGCCAGTCACGACCGCGCCTTCCTCGACGCCACGACGAACCGGACGCTGTTCCTGCGGCCCAGTGAGCAGGTCTATTTGCCGCTGCCCTATTCTGAGGCCCGCGCCGAGCTGGACCAGATCGACGCGGCGGCCGAGGCCCAGAGAGAACGTGACCTCAAGCAGGCGGCGCAACTGCGCAAGCAGGCCGCCAAGCTGACCAATATCGGCATCAACTCGGGCAGCGATCTTCTTACGGTCAAGTCCAAGCAGTTGCGAGACCGCGCCGAGAAGATCGAGACGCAGGTTCAGGAGGTGCATCGGGACCGCACGGGCCTCGTCAAGCTGGGCAATAGCGGCGCCGAGGCCAAGGTGATGATGGCCTTCGAAAACCTGCCCATCGCCACGCCCGAGGGCCGGCCGCTCTTCACCATCGAAAAATTGCACATTTTCCAGGGCGACCGCATCGTTCTGCTCGGACGAAATGGCACCGGCAAGTCCCAGTTCATGCGCGTCGTGACCGAAGCGCTCGCCGGATCCGTGCCTGCTGGGTTACGCATTTCTCCACAGCTCACGCCCGGTTATCTGGACCAGGCCCTGGCCTGGTTGCCGCTCGATCCGTCACCGCTCGACTATATCCTGCACCGATTTGACGAAGGGGACCGGCGCACGATCGCGCTCTTGGCCGGCGCCGGTTTCCCGCCGGACCGGCAAACCAAGCCGATCCGCTCCATGTCCCTTGGCCAGCGGGCGCGCCTGGCCCTCCTGGCGCTGCGGCTGGAGCGGCCGAACTTCTATCTGCTCGACGAACCGACCAACCACCTCGACATCCCGGGCCAGGAACAACTGGAAGACGACATAAGGGAGCAGGGGGCCACGACCATCCTCGTGACCCATGACCGGGCTTTCCTGCGCGCCATCGGCACGCGCTTCCTGCTCATCGAGCGCAAGAAGCTGGTCGAAGTGGATGGGCCGGACCGGTTCTTTGCCGAGATGGCGGGCTGAACGGACTGGGGCGCCACCTGGCGCCCCGATCATCAGTGATGCCGATGCTCCGGCATGACTTCGAGGTCATGGCGGGTCCAGAGCGTCATGGCGTGGACCTTTCCGGTTTCGTCGCGCATGAAATCAAGGCTGGCCAGCCCAACCGAGACCGGCTTGGCCCCGAGGCCCAGAAAGCCGCCGACATCAATGACGACCTGAGCGCCTGGTCCGCTGCCGTGCAGATGGGAGACCTTGCCGATTTCCTGATTGTCCAAGCCATAGACGGTGGCGCCTTCCAGCACGTCTGGGACAAGCTCGTGTTCCATCAGCCGCAGATGGCGGGAATGGTCGAGGGTCGGGTTGGTGTGACCCGCGACATTGTCCCGGCCCGTCTGCAGGTTGGGTCTTGTCCGTTCGAGCCGGTCGAGGGCTAGCGCGATCCTCAGCGCGACATTGGGGTCATAGTCATGATCGGGCGCGGTGCGCTCATAGTCGCGCAACTCGTCGGTGGTGATACCGGCCTCGGCTGCGAACTGGTCGGGGTCGAGCCCGAGCGAAAGCCGCCGATTGTGATCGCCCTTGGGCTGGTAGGGCGAGTCTGACGTGTATTGGGTCATGGCATTCCTCCATTCTGGAGAGGAAAGTGCCTTGCTGCCCAAATGGTTCACGGACAGCTGGACCATTCCGATCAAATCCCTGCCGCAAACAAAAAGGCCGCCCGGAGGCGGCCTTTTCGAATTGGTGGAGGCACCCCTTAGTGGTGGTGCTCTTCCGGAACTTCGTCCTCGTCAGCCTGGATCAGCTTGGCGAGTTCCTCGCGGGTCATCTTCTTGTCGGTGACCTTGCCCAGTTCGATGATGTGATCGACGACCTTGTTCTCGAAGATCGGGGCGCGGAGGCTGGCGAGAGCCTGCGGGTTCTTGCGGTAGTAGTCGTAAACCTGCTGTTCCTGGCCGGGGAAGCGGCGAACTTCGGCGATGAGCGCCTGCTGGTGCTCTTCGTCGGTCACCTGCACTTCGTTCTGGTTGCCGATCTCGGCGACGACGAGGCCGAGGCGCACGCGGCGCTCGGCAATGCGCTTGTACTGTTCCTTGGCGGCTTCCTCGGTCGTGCCTTCGTCTTCGAAGGACCGGCCGTGATGCTCGATCTCGTGCACGACGCGCTGCCAGATGGTGTTGAATTCGGCGTCAACCAGCTGGGCCGGAACGTCGAACTTGTGGCCATCGTCCAGGGCGTCCAGAACCTGACGCTTCATGTGCTGGCGGCCCATCGAGGCGAGGGCGTTTTCCATCTGGTCGCGGACGGCCTTGCGCAGCGCGGCAACGTCTTCGAGGCCAAGCTTCTTCGCGAAGTCGTCGTCCAGTTCGCCGGCATTGGGGCCGTCGACATGCAGGACCGTGACGTCGAACACGGCCTTCTTACCGGCCAGATCGGCGTTCTGGTAATCCTTGGGGAAGGTCACCTTGACTTCGCGGGTCTCGCCCTTCTTGGCGCCGATCAGCTGCTCTTCGAAGCCGGGGATGAATTCACCCGAGCCGATGGTCAGGTGCGCATGGTCGGACGAGCCGCCATCGAATTCCTTGCCATCGATCTTGCCCACGAAGGAAAGACCGAGGTAGTCGCCGTTCTCGACGACGGCATCATCGCCCTTGTTGGTGTAGCCGCGGTTCTGGGCGAAGACGCGGTTCACTTCCTTCTCGACTTCCTCGTCGGAGACTTCAACGACGGGCTTGGAGAGCTTGACGCCCTTGATGTCCATCAGGGTGACGGCCGGGAGGATTTCGTATTCGACTTCAAAGGCGAGATCGGCCTTGCCGTCCAGCACGTCATTGATGACGCCCTGGTCCTGCGGCAGGTCAACCTTGGGCTGGGCGGCAGCGCGTTCTTCGCGCTTGTCCAGCGTGTCGGACACGGTCGCGTTGATCGCGTCGGTCATGACTTCGGACATGGCCGAACGGCCATAGACCTTCTTGAGGTGCGCGGTCGGCACCTTGCCGGGGCGGAAGCCCTTGATATTGGCCTGGCCCTTGATCTCTTCGAGCTTGGCGTCGAGGCGCGAATTGAGATCCGCGGCCGGAATGGTGACGCTCAGCTTGCGCTTGAGGCCTTCGTTGAGGGTTTCGGTTACCTGCATTGGGGTTGATCCCGTCTTGATTCAATCACGTTCGGCCGAGGCCGCTATGGTGCGGGTGAGAGGACTCGAACCTCCACGCCTTGCGGCGCTGGAACCTAAATCCAGTGCGTCTACCAATTCCGCCACACCCGCAAGGGTCCCCGTCGGCCGGGTTGGCGTTGCATCTATATGAAGAGCGGGGGGCAGTCAAAGCCTAGCTTGGCGATTTGGCGGGAATGAAGAAGACCTTTTCGATGAGGCCGTCCACGACCTCGAAGATCACCGCGGTCTCTACCGGCTCAGGCCCAAGGCCATGGATTAGTTCGTGGTCGATGACCTTGTTGCCCACGACAATCCGCGCGAGCAGGTCGGCGC
>CBFGPB010000159.1:0-5931 GCA_965650545.1 uncultured Devosia sp.
CGGTGACGCGGACGGAATTGTTCGAATTCTGGCCGGAAACAGTCAGATAGGCCTCAGAGTCCCAATCGGTGTCGTAGATGGGGAATTCGAGATCGGTATAGCCCTGCTTGGCGAACTGGATGACGCGGAAAATGTAGTTCTCCGGCACCAGGGCCTTCTTGGCGGCGCGGACTTCACGCTTCAGCGCCGGGTTCTTGGCCACGTCGAAGCAATCATCGCCCGAACCGCCTTCGCAGTTCACGGCGGCCTTCATGATGGCCTTCAAATGCTTGGAAACGACCTTCGAGCCGGTGACGAGGGCGGCAACCTTCTGCTCCTCCTTCACCTTCCAGTTGATGTACTGCTCGATATCGGGGTGATCGATGTCGATCACCACCATCTTGGCGGCGCGGCGGGTGGTGCCGCCCGACTTGATGGCGCCGGCAGCCCGGTCGCCGATCTTCAGAAAGCTCATCAGGCCCGAGGACTTGCCGCCGCCGGAGAGCTTTTCGCCTTCGCCGCGGAGTTTCGAGAAGTTCGTGCCGGTGCCCGAGCCATACTTGAAGAGGCGCGCTTCGCGGACCCAGAGGTCCATGATGCCGTTTTCGTTGACGAGGTCATCGTCCACGGACTGGATGAAGCAGGCATGGGGCTGGGGATGCTCGTAGGCCGACTTGGACTGCACGAGCTTGTGGGTGAAGGGGTCGACATAGAAATGGCCCTGGCCGGGGCCATCAATGCCATAGGCCCAGTGCAGGCCGGTGTTGAACCACTGGGGAGAGTTCGGGGCGACCCGCTGGGTGGCGAGCATATAGGCGAGTTCGTCGAAGAAGGTGCGCGCGTCTTCCTCCGAGTCGAAATAGCCGCCCTTCCAGCCCCAATAGGTCCATGTGCCGGCGAGGCGGTCAAAGACCTGGCGGCTATCCATTTCCGAGCCGAAGCGCTCGTTCTCGGGCAGCTTGGCCAGCGCCTTCTCGTCGGGGACGGAGCGCCAGAGCCAGGAGGGAACGTCGTTCTCCTCGACTTTCTTCAGCGCCTTGGCCACGCCGGCCTTGCGGAAATACTTCTGGGCGATGATGTCGGTCGCCACCTGCGACCAGGTCGCGGGCACGGCAATATTGTCGAGCTTGAAAACCACCGAGCCATCGGGGTTCTTGATCTCGCTGGTTGCCGAGCGGAACTCGATCGAGCCGTAGCGGTCCGCGTTGGCAGTGGTAAACCGGCGTTCAATGCGCATAGTCGTCGTATTCCCCAAGTGTCGGGCACAGCAGTGCCCACCAGCCGAAAACCCGGCTTCTCATCCAGATCTGTGTTGACGCTTCACCAACCGAAGCCCGCGGGAGGCGCGGACCCCAGAAAATTGCCCCGTTTCCTCGGTTGCAGCGATCGCTCCGCCACTGCTTTTCCCGAGGATCGGCCCGGCGCTTTCCAGAGCGCTGAACCGGCGATCAGAGTTAGTCGATTCAGGGGGCGCGTCAACGCCAGAAATCACTAGACCTAGTGTCGGGGTCGTGCGCTCAAACAAGGTCTAGTATGGGTAATATGTGGATTGCGGGGACAAATGGCAAGGAAAACAGCGCCCTTAGGGTGCGATTTGAATGCCGGTTCTGCAGCGTTGACCAAGGCAATGAACGGGACGAAATTCCTGCGCTAACGCTGCGGAATTCCTAGCTGTTCGCACCCACATCAAGGGCATTTACCGGGCGTTAGCCATATCCCGATGAGGTAGAATCGAATGGACCGGCAGGGTGTCAAGCGCAGAATTTTTGGCGATTCCGTGACAGTTGGGGACACAATATCTAGTCGGTCGCCCGATAACCCCGACGCTGCCCGTAGAGGACCCAGAGGGCGAGCGGCAGCATGACCAGGCCTGCCCAGCCATAGGCGGGCAGGATGCCGACGCGGTCGGCCAGGACGCCGAAGGCGAGGGTGCCCACAATGCCCGAGACATTCTCGGCCATGACCAGGGCGGAGGTGGTGGTGGCGCGGCTCCGGCCCTCCATCACGCGATGGAAGCGGGCTTCGGCCAGAACGTTGAGCGGGGCCATCAGGACATAGGCAGCGCAGAGCAGCAGCACGAACCAGGGTGTCGTTCCCAGGGATGCAGCAACAAGCAGGGCGCCGCCCATGAGCGGCAAGAGCCAGGCCAGCCAGGGGCGGCCGCCAAGCCGATGGGCGAAGAGACTGGCTCCGGCATAGATGAACTCCACCGCTGCCGCGGCTATGCCCCAGGCCCACACGGGCAGGGAGACAGCGAGGAAATAGAGCTGGTCGAATTCCTCGATGAGTTGGAAGACCACCAGGCCGACCGCGATATAGGTTGTGACGAAGCGAAGGTCGGCGTGACGGCGGAACTCGTTGAAGGCGTCGACAAAGTGGGAGAGGTAGCTGGCTGGCGATTCTGACACCCCGTCAGAAGTCCTTTGCCGGCGGGTATCCCTGAGGCCGAACGCCAGGACCGAAGCAAGCAGCAGCGGCGGGATGGACAGCCAGAGACCCCAGTCGAAGCTGTAATACGCCACCAAGCCGCCCAAGAGCGCTCCAAAACCGATGCCGAGTTCTTCAGCCGCGTTGTCACGACCGAGCACCTTGTCGAAGTCATCGGCGCGGCCTTCATGGGCCATGCGCTCGTAGAGCAGGGCCTCGCGCGAACCCGATTGCAGCGCCTGAGCCAGGCTCCAGAACAAGAAACCCGCGGCATAGAGCCAGAAATTTCCGGCCGCCATGATCCAGAGGAGAAAGGTGAGGGCCTTGAAGAGGGGAGCGGCGATCAAGAGCCAGCGCCGGTCAAAATGGTCTGACAGGGCCCCGGAGGGCATTTCGAGCACTATGGCCGTCGCCGACCAGAAGGCCAGGAGCAGACCGATTTGGGTGAGCGACATGCCTTCGAGCTCGAACAGAGCGGTATAGAAGGCGTAGGCGAGGATGAAGTCGAACAGGAAAGCATAGGCATAGTAGAGCCCGAGGAAGCGTCGCAGGTCTGACGAGGGGCTGGACATCGGCACGATCCTGTTTCAGAACGACATGTGAATAATCTCTCCGGATGGGGAGGTCAACCAGTAACAGAACGATCGGTTGGAAATGGCGCGACCCCGTGGATATGATCGCGACGAGGTGACGGACAAGGCCATGGAGCTATTCTGGCGCCTCGGCTACGAAGGGGCCCATCTGGGGGCCCTGGTCGAGCATACAGGGCTCAACCGCTTCAGCCTCTACAAGGAATTCGGTGGCAAGGCGGGGCTCTATGAAGCGGCGTTGCAGCGCTTTGTGACCGCGCTGATCGCGCAGTACAGGGAGGTGCTGACGCGCCAGCCCATGGGGCTGGAGAATGTCGAGGCCATCCTCACTGGCCTGCAGTATGGCAGCGAGTACTACGGCTGCTTCATGCTCAACACGCTGACCCAGAAAGATACCGTGCCGGAACCGGCATATCAGCAGGCAGTGGAAGCGGCCGCCGAGATCGAAGCCCTGTATCATGCCAACCTGGTCAGCGCGGCGGCGCGCGGGCAAGTGGATGGCAAGGCGAACCTCGCCGGCCTGGGCAAGATGCTGCAGACGCTCGACCAGGGCCTGCATATCCAGGGTCTGGCGGGCACAAGCGATGCGCAGAAGGAGCGGATCATCGCCGCCGCCATGACGCTGCTGCGCCGGGCTTCGAGCTAAGCGCAAATCGATGTCTTTGGTCTAGGCTGGCAGGGCTCACCATGCTAAACCGACCGCAAATCGACGCCCAAAATTCGGAATCGTCTCGTGGCCCAGTCTGGTATCAAGCAGTTCCTGTCCGAAATCTTCGCCTGGTGGGGCGGCAACACCTGGGGCACGCGCCTGTGGATCCGCCGTTTTGGCGAGTATGTGGGTTCGGACGAGTTCGGCAACCGCTACTACCAGGATCGCAAGGCCAATCGGCGCTATGTGACCTATGCCGGCGGCTTCGCCGATGCCTCCTCCATTCCGCCGGGCTGGCACGGCTGGATGCATCACCGCTCGGACGTGGTTCCGGCCAATGCCAAGTATGAGCCACGCGCCTGGGAAAAGCCGCACCAGCCGAACCTGACCGGCACGGCCGCTGCCTATCGCCCCGACGGGAGCCTCCTCAACAAGGGTGAGCGTCCCCGCGTGACCGGCGACTACCAGGCCTGGTCGCCCGAATAAGGGCGGGCCGGTTTGCGCAACCCTGTAATTGCATTCTTGCGGCCGCTGCTGACAGCGGCCGTTTTGACCTTGGTGGGCATGTCCGCCAGCCAGGCGCAGCCGGTCGCCAATCCAGTGGCGACTTTCGCCGGGCTCGACAAGATCACCGGCCGCATCACCCGTTTCGATGTCTATATTGATGAAACGGTGCTATTCGGCGCGCTCGAGTTGACGCCTCGCGCCTGCTACGACCGGCCCAGCAGCGACACGCTGCAGCGGACCTCGGCTTTTCTCGAAGTCGACCAGCGCAGTCTCGATGGTTCCACGGAACGCATCTTTACCGGCTGGATGTTCGCCGATAGTCCGGCGCTGAATGCGGTCGATCATGCCGTTTATGACGTGTGGCTGATCGAGTGCAAGACGTCCACCAACGTGCCGCCGCCTGACCAGCGCTGAATTTTTCCGCAAGCGTGTTCAATGTGTGTTGTCTGCTTCGTCGTGAAGGGACAGCGCTGTCGCGCGTGGGGAGAAAAGCATGTTGCTCAAGGACAAGGTGGCCGTGGTCTATGGTGGGAGCGGTGCCGTTGGCGGCGCTGTGGCGCGGGCCTTTGCGCGTGAAGGCGCCATAGTGCACCTGGCCGCGCGGCGGCTGGAGCCGCTGGAGGACGTGGCGCGTGAGCTTCGATCAACTGGAGGCCGGGCTTTTGCTGCCCGCGTGGACGCGCTGGACCCGGATTCGGTTGCAAGGCATCTCGAAGCCGCGGTGAGCCAGAGTGGCCCGGTGAAGATCGCCTTCAGCGCGATCGACTGGGGTGACTCGCAGGGGCAGCCCATCAGCGAGATGAGCTATCAGCGCTTCATCCTCCCGGTCGAGCGGGGGTTGAAGTCCTGGTTCAATGTCGGCGGACTGATGGCCCGGCACATGGGGGAGAATGGGGGCGGCGTCATCCTTGGATTCACGGCCAACGCCGCGCGGGAGGCCTACACGGAAATGGGCGGCTTCGGCATTGCCTGCGCGGCGGTGGAGCACTTCCTGCGTCACCTGGCGGTCGAGAATGGCCCCAAGGGCGTGCGCTGCTGCTGGGTGCGATCACCCGGTTCGCCGGATGCGCCGGGCGTACGCGAGGCGTGGCTTCTGCATGCGCGCGAGCGTGGCATCACCTTCGAGCAAATGCATGAAGAAGCAGCCAGGGATACGCCGCTGCGCCGGATTTCCTCTCTCGGTCAGTGTGCGGATGCGGCGGTGCTGCTGGCCAGCGACCTGGCGTCCAGCATGACGGCAACGCTGGCCAATGCCACTGGCGGCGGCCAGGTCGACTGACGCGAAGGGGAGGGAACTATGCTGACACTACCCGTTACCGAAAAACGTGCGGCTCAGGCCTATGTCTATGTGCCGTTCACCGTGACCATGCAGCAGATGCAGAAACCGGCCCAGGAAGGCTTTCCGCAGATATTCGCGCACCTCGAAAAGCACGGGCTTAAACCCGTGGGCGCCGCCTTCTACAACTATCGCCGCATCAACATGGCGGAGACACTCGATGTGGAGGCGGGCATTGCCGTGGAAGCGCCGGGACCGGAAGAGGGCAATGTCAGGAATGGCACGCTTCCGGCCGGCAATTTCATCGGTGTTTCGTGGACCGGGCACCCTGACCAGTTGATGACCGTCACCGGGATGCTGATCGGCTGGGTCAACCAGACCGGGCAGCGGCTCGACGTCGAGGAAAAGGCCGATGGCGACCATTTCGCCTGCCGCCTGGAAATCTATGAAAGTGACCCCGCTGAGGTCCCCAATTTGGATGAGTGGGTGACGACGTTGGCGTT
>CBFGPB010000160.1:0-5902 GCA_965650545.1 uncultured Devosia sp.
ACAATGTCCACCTGCCCATCGGCCAGCCCGTCCTTGGTCGCCTTGAGCTCGGACGCGGGGACCATTCGTGATGCATGACGCACCCGCACCGGCAGCCCGTGGAAGCGCTCGGAGAACGTCTTGAAATGCTGCCGCGCCAGCAGCGTCGTCGGCACGACCACCGCCACCTGCTTGCCGCTGAGAGCCACCGCAAAAGCCGCGCGCAGCGCCACTTCGGTCTTGCCGAAGCCAACGTCACCGCAGACCAGCCGGTCCATGACCTTGCCCGAGGTGATGTCATCGAACACGGCTTCGATGGCGTTGAGCTGGTCCTCGGTTTCTTCATAAGGGAACCGCGCCGCGAATTCGTCATAGGCCCCGGCATTGATGTCCACGACATCGGCCTTCGTGAGCAGACGCTGCGCCGCCAGCTTGATGAGCTGCTCCGCCATCTCGCGGATGCGCTTCTTGAGCTTGCCCTTCTTGGCCTGCCAGGCCACGCCACCGAGCTTATCCAGCGTGACGGAGGCGTCGTCGGAGCCGTAGCGCGTCAGTAGTTCGATATTCTCGACCGGCAGGTAGAGTTTGGTATCGCCCGCATATTGCAGCTCGACACATTCATGCGGCGCGCCGCCTGCCTCGATCACCTTGAGGCCGATAAAGCGCCCGATACCGTGGTCGACATGCACGACCAGGTCGCCCGCCGACAGCGACGCCGCTTCGGTCAGCGCATCCGAGGCCTTCTTCTTGCGCTGTGGCCTGAGGATGCGCTCGCCCAGGATGTCCTGCTCGGAAAGCACCAGCAGGTCCTTGGTCTCGAAGCCGGTTTCGAGCGGCAGCACAACGAGCGAAGTCGTCGCCGCGCTGGTAGTCTCGGCATCCCGCCAGTTTTCCGCCAAGCGCGGGTTGGTGAGCCCGTGGTCCTTGAGCACCTGCGCCATGCGGTCGCGCGTACCGGCGCTCCAGCAGGCAATAATCGCCCTCCGCCCTGACCGCCGCTCGGCCAGCAGGCGGTCGACTACGGCCTGGAACAGATTGACGTCGGACGCCGCACGTTCGGCCGCAAAGCTCGGCGCAATATGCCCGCCCGCATCGTCGCCCCGCGCCGTGTTCGGCGACAGGAAAGGCGAGAACTGGACGACGGAAGCACCCGCCAGTTCCACCGGCGCCGCATCGAGATCGTAGAGCAGGTCCGGCTTGATCGGCTTGTAGGGTGCAGCCGCGCCGGCCACCTTGGGCGCCAAGCGCGCCGCCTCGCGCGCCTCGTAATAATCCCGGATCTGCGTCGCACGCTCGGCATAGGCCTCGGGGACCTGCTCGTCGTAGACAAATGGCGCATCGCCGACATAATCCGCCAGGCGATCCATGTGGTCGTAGAAGAAGGGCAACCAGTGCTCTGTACCCGAATAACGCGATCCGCCGCTCACGCTGGCATAGAGCGTGTCGTCGACTGTATTGCCGCCAAAGGCGGCGGTGTAGTTCTGGCGGAAGCGGCGAATGGTCTCTTCGTTGAGCACGACCTCGCTCATCGGCGTCAGGTCGATACGCTTCAATGTCCCCGTCGTCCGTTGGCTGTCCGGATCAAAGGTGCGGATCGATTCGAGCTGGCTGCCAAAGAAATCGAAGCGCAGCGGCGCCTCCGACCCTGCCGGGAACAGGTCCACCAAACCGCCACGCACCGCGAACTCGCCGCTCTCGCGGACGGTCGGCACCCTCAGGTAGCCATTGTTGGCGGCCCAGGCGACCAGCTTGTCACTGTCGACGACACGGCCCACCACTGCGGAAAAACTCATCGTCTCGACGAGGTCGCGCGGCGGCAGTTTCTGGATCAGCGCATTGACCGCCGTCAACACTACCGCTCCCCTGGCCCCGGCCGTCAGTGCGGCAAGCGCATTCATGCGCGCGGCAATCGTCACTGTATTGGGCGAGACGCGATCATAGGGAAGGCAATCCCAGGCAGGCAGCGTCAGGATCGTGTGGCCGGGGAGCATGGCGCCCAGCACTTCGGCCATGCGCTGCATGCGCCGGCCGTCCCGCGCCACGAAGACCAGGCTCGCCGTATCGTCCGGCGCGTCCTTGAGCCGCTGCTCGACAAGCCGCGCCAGCACCATGGGCTGCATGCCGTCCGGCACATTCGAAATGGTGCGCAGCGTTGGCGCCGCGCCAGCGACTACGTTCATTTTTCGATCCGGGCCTGATGATCGGCAATCACGAGGTCCAGGAATGCGCGGTCCACATGCGCCGGCGGCTCTTCCTGTCGCATCACCCACTTGAGCAGCGGCGGGTCTTCCTCGTTCATCAAGGCTTCCAGGCGGTCGAGCTCTGCCACGCCATAGGCATCGACATTGGCATCGGCAAAGGGGCCCAGAATCAGGTCCATCTCCTTGGTGCCCCGGTGCCAGGCCCGGTAACGCAGGCGCTTGCGGCGAATAGCAATGTCCTCACCGGCCGTCATTTGACACCCATGATCCAAATTCTGTTCTCGATTTGGACGCATGTTTACGCGCAAAAAACCGCTATGTCACGGCCTCATCGGCCGTGTCAAACAGTGCGGGCAGCCACTCGTCTAAACGATCCCGGTCAGCTTCAGCAGGCCATAGACGGCCAACCACGACAGGACGGCCAGAACCACGATGATCGTGACACGATTGACAAGTCTGAGTCTGCGCTTTCGGGCCTCGGCCGGGGGCCCGGCCAGGTCATTTGCCCTCTGCAAACCAACCTCCTCGAGGGATTAAATTCCCTTCTGAGGACGACACTGCGCCGCGGCGCAGCCTTTTTCAACACGGACTTTGGTCCAAAAATGATCGTGATCAATCTCGGCGCAGATATCTGCCCCGCATTCCGCCCGGCGCGATGATGTGCACAATGTCGGCCCGAGAATCGTGGCCTGAGGAATGCCCGTCCAATGTCGCGCCCTGACAGCCTCCGGCCGCTATTCGCTTCGCTCCACGCCATCAAGGGCGTGGGCGACAAGCTGGCCGCGCTCCTGACCCGGTTTTTCGGGGCGCCAGAGGGGCAGGAAGCCATCGTCCTCGACGTGCTCATGCACATGCCCTCTGGTGTTGTCGACCGCCGTCGCCAGGTCGGCATAGCGGAAGCGTATCTCAACCAAGTCGTCACGCTGCGCCTCCATATCGACCGCCACCAGCCCCCGCCGCGTGGCAAGCCGCATATTCCTCACCGCGTCTTTGCACATGACGAGACCGGGGAAATCCAGCTCGTCTTCTTCCGCGCCCAGGGCGGCTGGGTCGAGCGCGCCTTGCCCGTCGGCGAGGAGCGCTATGTCTCGGGCCAGATCGGTTTCTTCAATGGCGAAAAGCAGATCACACATCCCGACTATGTCGTCGAACCCGACAAGTTCGCCACCCTTCCCCTGGTGGAGCCGGTCTACCCGCTGACCAGCGGCCTCTCCTCCAAGGCCCTCGCCAAGCTCGTGCGGCAGGCCGTCGAGGCCGTTCCAGACCTGCCGGAATGGATTGGCGCCGAAACCATGACCCAGCGCAAGTGGCCAACCTTTTCTGCCGCCATGCGCAGCGTCCACCTGCCTGCGAACCCAGACGAGGCCCAGCTCTGGTCCCCTGCCCGCCAGCGCCTCGCCTATGACGAATACCTCGCCGGCCAGTTGACCCTGCAATTGATCCGCTCCAGCATGGTTTCGGCCCGCGGCGTCCCCCGCACGTTCACCGGCGACATCACCAGCCGCTTGGCCGCCGCCCTGCCCTTCGCCCTCACCGATGGCCAGAAACAGGCGCTAGAAGAAATCAGGGCCGACCTCTCGGCCCCCGACCGCATGTCGCGCCTGCTGCAGGGCGATGTGGGTTCCGGCAAGACCGTGGTTGCCCTCATGGCCATGGCGGCCATGGCCGAAAGCGGCGCCCAGTCCACCCTGATGGCCCCTACCGAACTGCTGGCCAGCCAGCATTTCCGCACGATCGAGCCACTCTGCAGGGCCGCTGGCCTCACCTGCGCGCTGCTCACCGGCAAGATGCCTGCCGCCGAGCGCCGCGCCATTATGGCCGGCCTCGCCAATGGCTCCATCGCCATCGCCGTGGGCACCCACGCGCTCTTCCAGTCCGATATTATCTTCCACGACCTCGGCCTCACGGTCGTCGATGAACAACACCGCTTCGGAGTCCACCAGCGCCTCGCTTTGTCGGAAAAGGGCCGCCACACCGACCTCCTGGTCATGACCGCGACACCTATCCCTCGGACGTTGGTCCTCACCCATTTCGGCGATATGGCCGTCAGCGTCCTCCGGGAGAAGCCGCGCGGTCGCCAGCCCATCGACACGGCCGTTATGTCCATTGGCGACTACCCCAGGGTCGTATCCCGTCTCCAGTCACGTCTGGCCGATGGTGCCCAGGCCTATTGGGTCTGCCCCTTGGTCGAGGAAAGCGAGACATTGGAGGTCGTCTCAGCCGAGGACCGCTTCGCCGAATTGCGCAAGGTTTTTGGCGACCAGGTCGCCCTGGTCCACGGCCGCATGTCTGCGGCCGCCAAGCAGGAGGTCATGGCGCGCTTCAAGGCCAACGAGATCAAGCTGCTGGTCGCCACAACGGTCATTGAAGTCGGCGTCGACGTCCCCAACGCCACCATCATGATCATCGAGCACGCGGAGCGTTTCGGCCTCGCCCAGCTCCACCAGTTGCGCGGACGCGTCGGCCGCGGCTCACAACGCTCCGCCTGCCTGCTGCTTTACAAGGACCCGCTTTCGGAAACCGCCAAGGCCCGGCTGGAAACCATCAAATCCACCGAAGACGGCTTCGAAATCGCCGAGCGCGACCTCGAGCTTCGCGGCCAGGGCGACGTCCTGGGCACCCGCCAATCCGGCATGCCCGGCTATCGCCTTGCCGTGCCGGACGTGCACCGCCACCTGCTCGAATTCGCCCATGACGACGCCAGGGCCCTGCTCGCCCGCAACCCCGGTCTCATCGGCCCCGAAGGCGAGGCTGCGCGTACCTTGCTCTACCTTTTCCGCAAGGATCTCGCGATCCCGCTGATCCGGGCAGGGTGACCCCTACTCCACCGTCACCGACTTCGCCAGGTTCCGCGGCTGGTCCACGTCCGTGCCCATGAACACAGCCGTGTGGTAGGCCAGCAACTGCACTGGAATGGTGGCCAGGATCGGCGCCACGAAGGAATGCACATGCGGGATCTTGATGATGTCCGCCACGCCGTGCCCCACGCTTTCGGCCCCCTCCTCGTCCGTGATGAGGATGATCTTGCCGCCGCGCGCCGCCACTTCCTGCATGTTGGAGAGGGTCTTGTCGACCAGCTCATCGGACGGCGCGACCACGATCACCGGCATGGCCTCGTCAACCAGCGCGATCGGCCCATGCTTCAGCTCACCTGCCGCATACCCTTCGGCATGGATGTAGCTGATTTCCTTGAGCTTTAGCGCACCTTCCATTGCGACCGGGAACATGGCCCCGCGTCCCAGATAGAGCACATCCTTTGCCTTGGAGAGGCGCTTGGAAATGTCGACGATCTGCTCCTCGGCACCCAAGGCTGCCGACACAGCGGACGGCAGCGCCGTCAGCGCCCGCACCAGTTCGGTCTCCTGCTCGCCGCTCAATACGCCACGCGCCCGACCAGCCGCGATGGCGAGGCTCGCCAGTGCGGTCAGCTGCGCCGTCAGCGCCTTGGTCGAAGCAACGCCGATCTCCGGGCCGCACAGGATCGGGAAGACCACGCCACTCTCGCGCGCAATGGTCGATTCCACCGTGTTGACGAGGCTCGCAACATGCTGCCCCTGCCCGGCGCAATAGCGCAGGGCCGCCAGCGTGTCGGCCGTCTCGCCCGACTGCGAGATGAACAACGACAACCCGCCCTTTTCCAGCGGCGGCTCGCGATAGCGGAACTCGGATGCCACATCGATATCGACCGGCAGCCTTGCGAAACGCTCGAACCAGTATTTGGC
>CBFGPB010000161.1:0-5899 GCA_965650545.1 uncultured Devosia sp.
GGCGTCACGCAGACCATGTCACCCGCAAAAGCCTCGCGCCAAACGAAGCCGGCGACGCAGGTATTGGGGCCATAAGCGCCATGCGGATCGACGCGACCAGTCGCCATGGCATTGTCCTCGGCAGCACGCTGGCGCGACGCCGGGGTGACGCAGACCCGATCGCCCGCTGCCGCCTCGCGCCAGACATAGCCGTTCTGACAGGTGTCCACACCATGATGCAGCTCCTGCGCCTGCGCTGCACTCACCCCGAAAAAGCCGCCGGCCAGAGCCAGCACGACCACGAAACCCTTTGCCGAAACCCTCATTTCGATCTCCCTCACGCAGCCGCCCTCTGGCTGGCCATGATCGGAAGGTAGGCCGCAGCGCCTGTATGGCCGCTGAGAGTCCCGTTCAGCGCCTGTTCAGTAGATAAAAAGCAATCTTTTCAGCAGGCTGGGGCCGTTTGGCCTCACCGGGCGGCCGTTGCGTTATGCACCCAACTCCGCGCGCAGCCATTGTCCAACCGGCCAGGTGGCGGCGAAATGGGTTGCGCACAAGTCTACAAAGCCCGGTTCGTAGGCGACGCTCCCGGGAAGCGTTCTGGTTGCGGTGAGCCCCTCGTAGAGCAGAAGCTCGGCCCGATCGGCATCGACATCGAAGCCGCGGGGCGGCTTCTTGCGGGTCTTCTCACCGATCTCGTAGTCGCCGGCGGCCCGCACCTTCGCAATGGCAGCCTGCAGCGCCCTTCCCGATCGCGGCAGGACCACCGCGTGTCGATAGCTCTCGAGCATTTCCTTGTCGAACCGGTGCATGCCGGTGCCGATGAAGACCGTCTCGGGCGTGATGCGCAGGTAAAAACCGGGGCAGTTCCAGCCCTTCTTCTCTCCATGCCAGAACCAGAAGTCGAGATGGGTCTTGTAGGGCCGCTTGTCCTTGGAAAAACGCACATCGCGGTTGATCCGCATGATCGAGCCGTTGACGCGCGGCTCGGCATGGGCGTCCGGAGAGATCGCCAGGACCCGCGGGGCAATAGCCGAGACGAAGGCCTTGCCGGCCTCGACATAGCCCGCCTCATACAGATCGCGATGGGCGTCGAACCAGGCCTTGTCGTTGTTTATGGCAATGCCCGCAAGAAACGCGCGCGTGGCCTCGGGGAAGTGATCGAATGCCGTCATGGTGTGAACCTCCAGCGGGCCGCCATGCGCCTTGCCGGCTCGGCGGCCAGCTTGCGACCGCCGCGTCCGAGGGTCAATCGCCCCATGCCGTGCCCGTCATATCCGGTCCATGCCCAGCGAATTGCGGATGCTCTCCTCGCTCTCGGTGCGCTGCACGATGACGCCCCACCAGCCCAGTCCGTCATATTCCTGGTAGCCCAGCGTGCGGGCAAAGGCGACGATATTGCCCGCACCGTCGAGATAGCTGCCGCGCGCCTGGCCATTGTCGTTGAGCTGGAACCGGGTGAAGCGATGTTCGGGCCGTGTCGTCGCAATGATCCGGCCATTGGCATCGAGCAGCATGACTTCGGTCCGCTCGACCACTTGCGGGGGCAAGGCCGCCTCGGTTTCGACAATGGAGCGTCCCTGCGCCTGCCAGTCAAAATAGACGCCCAGTGCCCCCAGGACCGGCCCATTGGCCCGGCCGTTGGCCCGTATGGCGGTTGAATAGACCAGCACTTCGCGCTTGTCGTGATGCTGGCTTTCCATCACCTCGCCCACGGCATAGTCGTCGCCGCTGGCGGTCGCCATGGCGGCGCGCACCCAGCCCTCGCGCGAAAGGTCGGCGCCCAGCAGCGTCTTGGCATGAGCTGGGTTGGCACTGGCCACGACCCGCCCGCGTGCATCGGTGAGAACCAGGTCGCAATAGACCGAATAGAAGCGGTTGATGGTGGCCAGTCTCTCGGCGGCGAACTGGCGCGCCGTGGGATCTTCCCCCTCCAACGCTTGCCAGAAGGCAGTGTCTGTGGCCCACCAGCGCACGTCGGCAGTGCGCTCATAAAGGTTGCGGACGATGAGTTGGACCAGCGTCTGCGCCAGGTCGGTCAGGCGGGCGCCCTCCATTTCCTCGACCAGTGTGCCGGACAAGGTCCGGCCCAGGCTGATCCGCCCCACAAGCACGTCCTGGAAGCGCGCCGCGATGTCCGCCGCGCTTTCAGCCAGGCGCTGCACCTCGTTGGCGACCACGGCGAAGCCTTTGCCGGCGTCTCCCGCTCGCGCTGCCTCGATGATGGCGTTGACGGCCAGAAGCTTGGTCTGCTTGACGATCTGCAGATTGCCCGCCGAATAGGTGTGCAACTCCTGCCCGATCCCTTCCATCACCACCCGCATGGCGCGGGGGGAGGCGGCGATTTCCGGCGCGGCCTTGTCAGCCATTGCCGGCCACCGGCATTGGCACTGCGAAAAATCTCAGGTCTTCCCTCGCCATTCCGGCGCTTGCTCCCCCTGCCCGGCAGAAGACTAGAGCCCTTATGGTAAATGACCCGTAAAGACAGTCCAAATTGGGAGCGCGACGAGAAGATGCACAATATTTGTGCAAGTCTAAACAGACTGAGGGAGCGCCTCCACCTGAACTGGCACCGATTTGAAGGCGGGGGTCTTGCTCCGGGGGTCGACCGCCGTGCCGACCAGCACATTGGCCTCCGGGTAATAGGCCAGGACCGAGCCGCGCGGGAGGTCGAACCGCGTCGCGACGCCCCGCATTTCTCCGACATCGGAGGTGACGCGCACCCCCTGCCCCTCGCTGAGGCCGCGCTCGGCCATGTCCTCGGCATTGAGGAACACCGAATAGCGCCCCGCCTTGCCGCGGTAGCTGTCGGTTTCCTCGTAGATGATGGAGTTGAACTGGCCCTCGCTGCGCACGCTGGCCAGCATCAGGCGGCCAGAAGGCGGCGCCGGCAGGGGCGTCACCACGAAATGCGCCTTGCCATCGGTGGTGGCAAAAGTCGGCGTATGCAGCACGCGGTTGCGGATATGGAACTCGCGCTTGGCGACATCGATGTCCGCCAGTTCCTCCATTCCCGGCACAATGGCCGCGATGGCGTCGCGCAGTCGCGAATGGCCTGAAAAGGCCTCGAAATCTATCGGTGAATACGGCAGCATGCGCCGGCCCAGCTGCCCGAGAATCCAGCTTTCGGGCCGCACATTGTCAAGGCGGCGGATACCGCCATCCGACAGGCGCACGAAGTTGAACATGGATTCCTGCGTAGTCGGCTCCCATTCCTCGTCGCGCGCCGTCACCGGCAGGATCATCACCTCGCCCTCGCCCAGGCCATGCACATGGCCCTGGTTGAGTGTGGTGGTCAGGAAGAGCTTGAACCCGATCTGCGCCATGGCGCGTGTCGAAAAGGCGGTATCAGGCGTCGCCGCCCACAGATTGCCGCCCATGATCACGGCCGCATCAATGTCACCGGCCGCAGCCCTCTGCATGCAGGCCATGGTGTCGAGCCCCTTCTCTTCGGGGAAGGTAACGCCGAACGCCTCTTCCATCCGCCTGAGCACATCGCGCGCCAGCACAGGCTTCACCCCGATCGTGCCGATGCCCTGCACATTGGAATGCCCCCGCAACGGCAACAGCCCCGCGAAACGCTTGCCGATCATGCCGCGCAGCAGCGCCAGGTTGGCGATGGCTTCCACATTGGCGACGCCATGGACGTGATGGGTCATGCCCATGCCCCAGGCGAAGACGGCGTTCTTCGCCTGGCCATAGGCGCCGGCCACGCGCTCGATCTCGTCTCGGGAGAGGCCGCAGGTTTCCGTGATCTCGTCCCAGCTCAACCCGTCGATATCGCGCCGGAAGGCTTCGAAACCCGCGCCATGCTCGGCAATGAAGGCGCTGTCCTGCATGCCCTGCTCCAGCACCGCCTTGCAGAGGCCCTTGAACAGCGCGATGTCCGAGCCGATCCGCGGCTGAAGGTAGTCGGAGGCAATCTCGCTCCCGCCCTTGAACATGGACACTGGCGATTTGGGCACCGCGAACTTGACCAGCCCCGGCTCCCTGGCCGGGTTGATCACGATGACCTGCCCACCCCGGTCGCGGCAGGCCTTGAGCATATGGATGAAGCGCGGATGGTTGGACGAGGGATTGGCACCGATGACGAAGATCAGGTCGGCGCCCGTCAGGTCCTCGAGCTCGATCGTTGCCGTCCCCTTGCCGATGGTCGTGGCCAGACCCTCGCTGGTCGCCTGGTGGCAGTAGTAGGAGCAGTTGTTGACATTGTTGGTGCCATAGGCCCGCGCCAGCAGCTGGAAGAGAAATCCCGCCTCGTTGGACGAGCGTCCCGAGGAATAGAAGAACGTCCGGCTCGGGTCGGTCCCGGCAAGCCGCCGTGCCGCGATATCGAGCGCCTCGTCCCATGACAGTGGCGAGAACCGGCTGGCGCCGGCGTGGCGCAATAGCGGCGTTCCCAATCGCCCCAACTGTTCCATCTCGCGCCCCGTCAATTCGGCGAGATCATCGATCGTGTGCTCGAAAATGCCCGCCGGGATAGCGGGCTGGATATCGGTGGACTGGGCCTGCACGCTCTTGTTGCAGACCGAGGGGAACTCGCCCAGTTCATTGGTCATGCCGCCCTGCTGTCCGCCCATGCCATAGGCGCAGGCCTTGCAGGTATTCTTGGCGGTCAATGCCTTGGCCGCCTTGCCGACGCCAATGCGGTTGATGGTGGCAAGCGTGTAGAGAACCTTCTTGGGTCCCCCGCCCACGATGTGGCTGGTATCGGTCAAAGCAATGATCTCCTCGCCACCTAGATTGCCGCTATCGGCGCCGGGGGCAAGGAAAATGGCTGGTGACTGCGACACGAGATCCGCCCCGCACCATTCCCGTTCCCTCGGAAGAATGGCGCGGAGCGGATGGCCTGGGCGTCCCTCACGCCCAGGCAGGCAGCTTGCCCTAAAGCCAGTCAAGCGCAGCCGATTTTGTTTCGCAAGAGGATTCTGACCAATCCAACGCCAGAATCTCGTATTGCCGTTTTTCTGGGCAATCTGCCGATAATCTGCAAGCTATATCGGCAGGCCCGTCCGGGCTTTCACGAGCCGGATGCTCATATTGGAATGGATGCGCGCCACGCCGGGCAAGCGGGCACTCAACCGCCGGTGCAGCCGTTCGAAATCCTCATGATCGCGGACCACGACGCGCAGGATATAGTCGGATTGGCCAGCCATCAGGTGGCATTCGAGCACTTCGGGAATGTCCTGGACGGCCGCCTCGAAGGCCTCAAGGGCCGTCTCGCTCTGGCTGGTCAGGCCCACCTCGATGAAGAACTGCATCGCAAAGCCCAGCCGGCCTGCATCCAGTTCCGCATGATAGCCGACGACCAGGCCAGCTTCCTCCAGCGCCTTGATGCGTCGATGGCAGGCCGAGGGCGACAGGCCCACGCAATCGCCCAGCACTTGCACACTGCGTTGCGAGTCGCGCTGCAGCTCCCTGAGAAGCTTTCTGTCTATGGCATCGGGCTGTAGCGGCATGGTGCGGACTCAACTCGTGACGGACCCGCCGACCATGAAGCGGTGTAGGCAGGGATTTCAAGCACCCGGGAAAAATGTGTTCGACTGGCACCCCGTCCACTGGTCAGGTGGTGAACGAGGCCCTAACGCGTGTCAACCAAAAGCGGAAGGTTGGCCGACCCTGTGACAAACGCGAAAAAAAACAGGGCGCGAAACCGAAGTTTCGCGCCCCTCCGGGGCAGCCAACAAAGGAGCGTCAGCCTCTGCGGCCAGCCACCGATCATTTGACGGAGGCTCTGTTGGCGTTCCGTCATAGCAGGCCCGGGTCGTCCATGCCGCCCGGTTCGCCTGTTCAACTCCCTGAGCCCGAACCGGTTCCCGCAAAGACGATGCGACGAAAAATTGTGATGGGTGGCGGCCGGGGCCGGCGGGGAGCCCTAAAGCTCGAAGGGTGCCTGTAGGGCCTGGATCGCCTTGATCGC
>CBFGPB010000162.1:0-5872 GCA_965650545.1 uncultured Devosia sp.
ATGGTGAAGGTCTGGGTGCGGCCGTCGTCGCGTTGAAATGTGACGCGGGAGCCGAAGGCGACTGTGTCATTGCTGTCTGGCGCCGGAACGAGCTGGGCGGTGCGGAGGCGTTCGGTGAGGTAGCGGACGTCGCGCCAGGGATTGGCGGAATGGCGGCGGCGTTCGTTGATGTCTTCGATGGTGAGGGCGGCTTCATAGGCGGCGGTTGCCTGGGCAAGTTGGCGCTGCAGGGCGGCCAGGCCTTTAGCGGTCACGAGGTTGGGGCCGGTGGGGACAGGCTTTTCCGGCAGCATGGTTTCGGCGGCCGTCTCGGCGCTGTCTTCCTTGGTAAAGGCTACGCTCATTGAGAAAATCCTGGATCGGGCGGAAAAGGGGGCTTCCTTGGCGCGCTAAGCGGGCGCGGTCAGGCTCGGCTCATATGTAGGTGTTTGGGCGATGATGTGGAACGGCTGGTGTGGGGATTGGTGGAAGCCTGGTGGACGTACGCACCCCCACCTAGCTCTGCTACAGCCCTGCGGGCCTAGCGGCGCCACCTCCCCCATCAAGGGGGAGGTAGAGAGCGGTGCTGCGGTGATTGGTTCTTGCGGGGCAGGGGGAGTGAGGATCACGCCGCCATCTGGCCCATGACGGTCTGGTTGCGGCCTGCATGCTTGGCGGCGTAGAGGGCCTGGTCGGCGCGGATGAGGAGGTCTTCGCAGGTGCGGACCGTCTGGTGCGGGGGATAGGTGGCGATGCCCAGGCTGATGGTGACCACGCCGGTCTCGCTGCCCTCATGGGGAATGGCGGCGTCGAGCACGGCCTGGCGCAGGCGCTCGGCAATGGCCATGGCACCGGACTGGTCGGTATCGGGCAGGATGAGGCAGAATTCCTCGCCGCCATAGCGGGCGACGATATCGGTCTGGCGGCCGGCGACGCCCTTCATCGTTTCGGCGAGGAGTTTCAGGCACGAGTCGCCAAAGCCGTGGCCATAGATGTCGTTGAATTTCTTGAATCGATCGACATCCACCATGATGGCGCTGATCCAGCTTTTCTGGCGCGTGGCGCGGGCCATTTCGCGGGCGAAGAGCTCGTCGAGCGCCCGGCGGTTGGCGATGCCGGTCAGCGGGTCGGTGGCGGCCAGGGTCGAGAGGCGCTCGGTCAGATCGGCGAGGTCCCGTTCGGTCTCGCGCATGGCGGTGATGTCGATCGCCACGGAGACATAGCCCAGATTGGGGATTTCGCGGTTGCGGATCAGCACATAGGCGCCATTGGCGAGGCGCACTTCCTCGTCCTCCTGGTCGATGATGCGGTTGATGACCGCGTCGATCCATTGAGCCGGCGTGAGGTTGGGCTGACGCACCTGTTCGCCGCGCGCCATGGCCGTTTCCAGCACCTGCCGCAGCGAGACGCCAGGCTTGCGGACGTCGCGCGTGATCTCGAACATGGCGTGGTACTGCTCATTGCAGAACACGAAATTGCACTCCCGGTCAAAGAGCGCGACGCCGTCGGCCATCTGCGAGAGAACCAGCGACCAGAGTTCGGCGGCGTCCTCGACGGCCTGTTCACGAATGCGGTCCTCGGTGATGTCGCGGGTAATGCCGACCAGGCCGATGACCTTGTCGTCTGCATCGGTGACCATGGTCTTGGAGGACTGGTACCAGCGGGTCTGGCCATCGACGACGGCCCAATCGACGACGCCGCGCAGCGAGCGGCCCTGCGCGAGGATCTCCTGTTCGTCCGAGAACAGCTGCCGTCCACGCTCGCCGGGAGAGAGGTCGAGGTCGGTCTTGCCGATCAGGCCGGTGCGGTCGGAGCCATAGATGTCGGCCACCGCCTGGCTGTAGGCGACAAGGCGGCTTTGCGGGTCCTTGATGTAGAGATAGTCGGGCGCCACGCCGATGGCGGCGTTGAGCAGGCGCCGTTCCCTGGCCGCGATGCTGGCCCGTTCGAGCGCATAGACGCTGGCAAAGGCGCCCAGGAACTTGAACAGGCTCACCGGCAGCAGGGCCTGGCTGGGGGGAACCAGCAAAAGCGAAGGGAGGACTGGCAGGCTGACAAGGCCAAAGCTGAACAGCAGTGCCTTGGTCAGTGGCGTGCGGCTGCGACAGAAATAGTAGCCCGCCAACCCCACGCAGCCAGAAAGGGCAATGGTCAGAATACCGGCCGCCGCGCCGGCCCCGCCCATCCACAACCGGGCGCCGGCAGTGACCGCGACGGCGATGATGCCTGCCAGGGGCCCGGCAAACAGGCCTGCGACAGCCACCGGAACCGCGCGCAGGTCGGCAAGGTAGCCGCCGCCCAGATCAACCGTGTAGAGCAGCGAAATAATCGCGGCCAGACCCATGAACAGGCCGGCGCTGGCCGCGCGCGCAAAACCCTTGAGGCGCGTCGCTTCCGAGCCCAGGGCGGCCCAGACTACGATGAAGAACATGGTGATGAGGAAATTGGCCGCAAGCTGCCGGACGATTTCGACTTCTGTCATGTCCGATCCTTGTCGGCGGATGGCACCCGCTGGGTGTTCGGGGGGCAGTCTGTGCCAATAGTGCTGAAAATCCGTTTACTCTATTGGCATTTGTTTCCAGGTTGGGCAGGTGCCCGAGAGGGGCGGTGGAGGGCAACCAAACGTGATGGGTAGAGCCGCAACGAAGCGGGGCATGCCGGGCTTTGGGTGAGATCAATGGTTTTTGGAGATTTCTCATGCCCAGAACATTTGAATTGATGGCCGGCACCATGCTGTCGGCGGTGATGCTGGCCGGTGCTGCTGCGGCCCAAGGCCAGCCGGTGGAAACTGCGCCCCCCAATGCGCCCGAACAGGTGCCTGCCTTCGAAGGCCAGACGCGGGCGCCGCAGCCGGAAACGCCGGTGGCCACGACCCAGGAGGTGGTTGCCGAGGGGCTGCCGCATCTGTGGGCCATGGAATTCCTGCCTGATGGACGGATGCTGGTGACGGCCAAGCAGGGCGCGTTGCATATCATCACGCCCGAGGGCGAGGTCAGCGCGCCGATCACCGGCCTGCCGGAGGTGGATCTGGTGGGGCAGGGTGGATTGCTCGACGTGGCGCTGGCGCCCGATTTCGAAAGTTCGGGCCGCATCTATGTGTCCTTTGCCGAACCGCGCGAGGGCGGCAATGGCACGTCGGTGGCGGCGGCGACGCTGGTGCTGGACAATGCTGGCGGGGCCACGCTGGAAGATGTTGAGGTCATCTTTCGGCAGGAGCCGACCTATGACGGCGACAAGCACTTTGGTTCGCGCATCGTGCCCAGCGAGGATGGCAACCTCTATGTGACAGTGGGCGAGCGCTCCGACGACCCGATCCGCGACGAGGCGCAGGACCTGCAAAGCGGTCTGGGCAAGATCTTCCGGATCAACGCCGAGGGTGAGGCGGCGGAGGGGAACCCGTTTGCCGAGGGCGAGGCGCAGCCGGAAATCTGGAGCCTGGGGCACCGTAATGTGCAATCGGCGACGCTCGATGGCGAAGGGCGGCTCTGGACAGTGGAACATGGCGCCAGGGGCGGGGACGAACTCAACCGGCCGGAGGCCGGCCTCAATTATGGCTGGCCGGAAGTGGCGTATGGCGTTGCCTATGATGGCGCGCCGATCGAGGGCGGCATTACGCAGAGCGCGGAAACCGAACAGCCAGTCTATTACTGGGATCCAGTGATCGCGCCTTCCGGGATGGCCTTCTACGAGGGCGCGGAATTTCCAGAATGGGGTGGCGCGTTTCTCGTGGGTGGGCTCGTGGCCCAGGCCGTCGTCGTCCTGCACATGGAGGGCGACCGCGTTGCCTACGAAGAGCGCATCGATATCGGTGCCCGGGTGCGCGACGTGCGGGTGGGACCGGATGGGGCAGTCTATGCGGTGACGGAACGCCGCGGAGGCGGCGGGTCGACGATCGTGAAAATCACGCAAGCCGAGTAGGCAAAGGAAAAGGCCCGGTAAAACACCGGGCCTTTTTCGCTGGGTTCGGAGCCTAGTGCAGGCGGCCGGACCAGTCGTCGATTTCCTTGCGGACCTCGTCCTTGGCCTTGCCATAGCGCTCCTGGATCTTGCCTTCGAGCTGCTCGCGGTTGCCGTTGATCTGGGCAATGTCGTCGTCGGTGAGCTTGCCCCACTGTTCCTTGGCCTTGCCGGCGAACTGCTTCCAACTGCCTTCGATACGGTTCCAGTCCATTGGGATACTCCTGTTCTGGTGATGGCAGGACAACGTCTCCCAGGCGCCTGTGTTCCCCAAATGTGATCACATCAGGCGGCGTTTGAGACTGCCTGGCGGTGGAGCGCGGCGACAATATCGCTGACGCGATAGGGCTTGGGAATGAAGGCCGCGCCCGCAGGAAGGTCAGCGGCCTGAGGACGGACACCGCCCGAAACGACAACAATGGGGAGGTCCGGACGCGCTTCGGCGGCAAGGCGTGCGAGGCACAGACCATCTGGTCCATCGCCCAACTCAATGTCGGTAACGAGCGCGTCGATATCGGTGGTGAGCAAGCGCGCCGCTGTGCGGGCGCTACCGGCCGGAACCGCTTCGAGGCCGAAGTCGGCCAACTGGTCGATGAGGTCGAGCAGCAGCAGGGGCTGGTCTTCGACCACCAGGACTTTCGCAATCTCGGGCATTTGGGGTTCCCCCATCACGCGGCACACAGGGGAAGAGACGACAGACAGCGGGTTTCGTTGCATGAGCCCACTGCATGGCTGCCAGCATGGTTAGCATTTGGTTCAAATTGCAGGTTCTGTCGCCCGGATGGGAGGACACGCCGACTTGATCGGACCACGTGGGGAGTCGCTTAAGCATTCTTGCATAGGTTCGGGCCTGTGGAGGACCGGGCGTGGCCAAAGGCAAGACGATACATCTTTCGGAAGTGGTGGGGGCGCTGAGCTTTGCACTGGATATCACCGAGGGGCAGCCGGTGGGACACAGCCTCAGATGCTGCTGGATCGGCATGCATGTGGGCGTGGGTCTCGGCCTGAGCGAGGCCGAACTTTCGGACCTCTACTATACGCTGCTGCTCAAGGACATTGGCTGCAGCTCCAACGCGGCCCGGATCTGCCAGCTTTATCTCGCCGACGACTTGAGCTTCAAGAACGCCTATAAGGTCGTCGATACCAAGCTGCCGGAAATCCTGCGCTTCCTGATCGCCAATACGGCGCGGAAATCGGGGTTCGTCGAGCGGTTGCAGACGCTGGTGCATATTGCCCGCAATGGCGGGGAAATCTCCAGGGAACTGATCGAGACGCGGTGTCAGCGCGGCGCGGAGATCGCGCGGTCGATGCGGTTTTCCGAGGCGGTGGCGCGCGGAATCCTCGATCTCGATGAACACTGGGACGGGAGCGGACAGCCGCAAGGTCTTGCGGGCCGGGAGATTTCCCGGTTCGGGCAGATCGCCTTGCTGTCGCAGGTAGTGGATGTGTTCTTCATGCGTGGCGGCGCCGAGGCGGCGGTGGCGGAGATCAGCGAGCGGGCCGGGCGGTGGTTTGACCCGGAACTCGTTGACCTGCTGCTCGCCCTGCGGACCGATCAGGGGTTCTGGGATGCCCTGAGGGCGAATGACCTCGATCAGCGCGTGGTGGCGCTGGAGCCACGAGCGCTGACGCGTGCGGTCGATGAAGATTATCTCGACGACATCGCCGCGGGCTTCGCGCAGGTGGTCGATGCCAAGAGCCCGTTCACGGCGGGCCATAGCGACCGGGTGGCACTGTTCACGGACCTGATTGCCGAGGAGATGGGCTATTCGCCCGAACGGCGGCGATGGCTGAAGCGCGCGGCGCTGCTGCACGATATCGGCAAGCTGGGCGTGTCGAACAGCGTGCTCGACAAGAATGGCAAGCCGGACGAGGACGAGTGGGCGGAGATCAAGCGTCACCCGGAGCTGGGGCGGGTCATCCTCTCCAAGATCGA
>CBFGPB010000163.1:0-5858 GCA_965650545.1 uncultured Devosia sp.
GCGATGATCTCGGGCATGGCCTCCATGGTCGCGTCGTATTGCGCCCAATCCTCATCATCGGCGGTATCGTCAGGCTGATTGTCGGGATCGGACAGCATGAGGGCCGTGGCCAAGCCCATGGCCGCCTCGCCGCGGGCATCCTCGCCGGTGTGGCGCAGTAGCGCGTCCCAGGCATCGAAGCGCAGCACCATGGCCTGCTGAAAACCGGATATCCAGGCCTGCCAGACTATTTCGTCGGTGTCGTCATCGACCTCATAGAGCGGGCCATATTCACCCGCGGCCAGTTCCGCCTCGATTTCGGCGAGGCGCGCATCGACCAGTGCTTCGAGGCCCTGATAGGCAGGCTTGAGCACCCCGCGCTCGTCGGCGGCCCAGTCGAAGGGCCAGAATTCCTGCTTGGGCACCGGCGAGGGGCTGACGGCAATGGCGCAGAGGAAGCCATCGAGCTCGGTGAGCAGCATGGCTTCATCGTCGCCACCCTCAAGCACTTCTTCAAGGCGCAACAGGGCTTCGGGCAGTTCTGTATATTCGGACATGATGATCGGGCTCACACGCTGGCAGAGCCCGACCATACACCGGTTCAGCGCGAGTTGTGCAACAGGCCCTGGAAGGCACGGAAGCTGGACTTGGGTGTGCGCTGCTGGGTCTGGTAGTCGACATGCACGAGGCCGAAGCGCTTGTTGTAGCCCTCGGCCCATTCGTAATTGTCGAGCAGCGACCACGCGAAATAGCCGCGCACATCGGCACCGGCTTCCCGCGCGGCGAGGACCGCCTTGAGATGATCCTCATAGTATTTCACCCGGCGCGGGTCGCTATCGCCTTCGACTTCGGCCATGCCGTTTTCGGTGACGTAGATGGGCAGCTTGGTATAGTCGCGGGAGACACGGACCAGCAGGTCGGAAAGGCCCTTGGGATAGATTTCCCAGCCGATATCGGTCTTTTCGAGCGGCCCCTTGACCTGCTCGGCGGGACGGCCGGGCTCGGAGGAAGCCTTGTAGAGGCCGCGGGTATAGTAGTTGATGCCCAGCCAGTCGAGCGGGCGGGAGACAACCGCCATGTCGTCCTGGTAGTTGGCCGGCAGATAGGGTTCGAGCCAGTCGGTCAGCACCGACGGGTATTCGCCCTTGAGTACCCCATCCAGATACCAGCGATTGAAGAGGGCATCGCCGAAATCGAAGGCCTTCTTGTCTTCTTCGGTATCGGTCGCCGGCTCAGCCTTCTCCAGATTGAGCACGATGCCGAGATTCTTCGCACCGGCTGCGCGCAGCGCATCGATCGCGGTGCCGTGCGCGAACAGCACGTGGTGCATGGCGCGCGCGGCGGCGCGCAGGTCACGATAGCCCGGGGCATGGATGCCCAGGAAATGGCTGAGGAAGGCCACGCACCAGGGTTCATTGATGGTCGCGGTGGCCTCGAGCCGGTCGCCGAACTTGTTGGCCACCAGGGTCGCATAATCGGCGAACCAGCTGGCAATATCGCGGTTCATCCAGCCGCCGCGGTCCTGCAGGGTCGAGGGCAGGTCCCAATGGTAGAGCGTGGCATAGGGCTTGATGCCGCGCTCAAGCATGCCGTCGAGCAGGCGGTCATAGTAATCCACGCCGGCCTGGTTGACAGCGCCGGTGCCTTCGGGAATGAGGCGCGGCCAGGCGAAGGAGAAGCGGTAGGCGTCGAAGCCGCCATCGCGGATCAGGTCGAGATCGGCCGGCCAGAGCTCATAGTGGTTGCAGGCATCGCGGCCGGTATCGCCATTGTGGACATTGCCAGGCGTGGCGGAGAACGTATCCCAGATTGAGATGCCGCGGCCATCGCGCTGGCCGCCTTCGATCTGGTAGGCTGCCGTGGCAACACCAAAGGTAAAGTCGGAACCGAAGTCCCGGCGGTCAAATGAGAACATATCCCCTCCAAGCGGCCTTCAGGCCTTGACTAGCCGGATAACACCGGCTGCGAAGGTTATGCAATCGATTTCAGCAATCGATACAAACCGCCCTGCCCAAACATGCCCGATTGCGTCACGGGATGGTCGAAATGAGCCTTCGGGCAATCTGCCGATAGGCCAGCGCCTCCGCGCCGTCTGGCGCCATGGCCACTGGCGGCGCGCCGGCGTCCGAGCCTTCGCGGATGGACATGACCAAGGGGATGGGGCCGAGAAACGGGATTTCCAGGCGTGCGGCAGCCTTCTGTGCCCCACCCGTACCGAAAATGTCGTAGCGGTTGCCGGTATCGGGGGCGATGAAATAGCTCATGTTTTCAACGAGGCCCAGCACGGGCACGGACATGCGGCGGAGCATGTCGATGGCCTTCTGAGCGTCGATCAGGGCCAGGTCCTGCGGGGTCGAGACGATGACCACGCCGTCGACAACGGTCTGCTGGAAGAGCGCGATATGGATGTCGCCGGTGCCTGGTGGCAGGTCGATAATGAGGACGTCGAGATTGCCCCAATCGGTTTCGCGAAGGAGCTGACGAAGGCCTGATGTGGCCATGGGGCCGCGCCAGACCACGGCCTGACCGGGGACCAGCATGGAGCCGATGGACATGGCCTTCAAGCCGAAGGCTTGATGGGGTGTGAAGATGCCATCGTCGCGGATGGCCGGCTTGCCCTCGATGCCGAGCAGTTTCGGAACCGAGGGGCCATAAAGATCGGCGTCGAGAATGCCGACCTTGAGGCCCTCGGCGGCCAGTGACAAGGCGATATTGACCGCGGTCGTCGATTTGCCGACGCCGCCCTTGCCGGAGCCGATGGCAATGATGCGCTTGACGCCGTTGACGCGGGTCTTGCCCTGGGGCTGGGCCGCGCCATGACCGAATTTGGGCGTGTTGGACTTTTCCGCCGTCAGCGAGACCATGATCTTGCGCGCGCCACCAAGGGCCTGAGCGGCCGTCTGCGCCGCCTCTCGGGCAGGACCGAAGGCGGCTTCCATGCCGGGGGCGACGGCGATGGCGAACGCGATTGCGCCGGGGGTGACGATAATGTCGGAGAGGCCGGCATAGGTGGCCAGGTCACCGCCGCCGGGGATTTCTACGTCGGCTAGGGCAGTCTTTATCCGTGCGGCAAGATCGGTGTCAGCCATGGCGAGGTCTCAAAATGGAAAGACCTCACCCATGCGCGAGTCCAGGGGCGAGGTCTTTGTTGTGTCTCAAGGTTCGACGACCGTACCTTGAGATCAGTCTTTGTGGGCAACCCCTAGAGGATCGACTGGCCAGTGGCCTTCCAATCCTTGAGGAAGCCTTCGATGCCCTTGTCCGTCAGCGGGTGCAGGGCCAGCTTCTTGATCACGTCGGGCGGAATGGTGGCCACATCGGCGCCGGCAAGCGCGGCCTGGGTCACATGGTTTGCCGAACGGATCGAGGCAGCCAGGATCTGGGTTTCGAACTGGTAATTGTCGTAGATCTGACGAATGTTTTCGATCAGTTCCATGCCGTCGAGATTGATATCGTCGAGGCGGCCGATGAAGGGCGAGATATAGGTCGCGCCCGCCTTGGCGGCGAGCAGCGCCTGATTGGCCGAGAAGCAGAGCGTGACGTTGGTCGGAATGCCCGCGTCCTTGAAATGCTTGGTGGCCTTGAGGCCATTGAGCGTCAGCGGCAACTTGATGACGACATTCTTGGCAATCTTGGCGAGGTGCTCGCCCTCGGCAACCATGCCGTCATATTCGAGGCTGGCGACCTCAGCGGAGACCGGATCGGGCGTGATGGCGCAGATTTCCTTGATGACTTCCTTGAAGTCACGGCCGGACTTGGCGATCAGCGACGGATTGGTGGTGACGCCATTGATGAGCCCGGCGTCGTTGAGCTCCTTGATGGCGGCGGTGTCTGCAGTATCGACGAAGAACTTCATCGTTCCCTCCTAGTAACTTATCGGTCCGGACCGTTTATCCAGATGTAGTCGTGGCGGCGCCTTGCCGCAAGCTATGCGCTCAGCGAATGGCGCCCAAAAACGCGTCCGCCAGATCACCCACGCGATCTTCCGGGATACCGGCGACATTGATGCGGCTATCCCCCGTCATATAGACCCCGTTTGCGGCCTTGAGATGTTCCACCGCCTGGTTGCTGAGACCCAGCAGCGAGAACATGCCGCGGTGATCGGCGACGAAGTCGAAATCGGTGGAATTGGAGCGTTCGCGGATCGCGTCGGCCAATTTCTTGCGCAGCGCGATCATGCGATTGCGCATGGCCGCCAGTTCGGTTTCCCATTCGGCGCGCAGGGCCGCATCTTCGAGAATGGTGCGGATGATTTCCGCGCCATGATCGGGGGGCTGCGAATAGGCGCCGCGAATGATGTTGAGGAGCTGCGAATTGGTGACTTCGGCTTCCTCGGCATTGCGCGCGACGAGAATGGCCGCGCCCACGCGCTCGCGATAGAGGCCGAAATTCTTCGAGCCGGAGAAGGCGATCAGCGCTTCGGGGACTGCAGACAGAACCTTGCGGGTGCCATAGGCGTCCGCCTCGATGCCATCGCCGAAGCCGAGATAGGCCAGATCGATGAAGGGCAGCGCGCCGGTGCGGGCCAGCGAGGCAGCAACCTGGTCCCACTGTTCATTGGATAGATTGGCGCCGGTCGGGTTGTGGCAGCAGCCATGCAGCAGCACGACATCACCCGCGCCCAGCCCGTCGAGCGCGGCGAGCATTTCACTGAACTTCACACCGCGGGTCGCCGGATCAAAGTAGGGATAGGTGGCAACCTTGAGGCCGGCACCGATGGCGATTGGATTGTGGTTGGCCCAGGTCGGATCGGACACATAGACCGTGGCGCCGGGGCGGGCCCGGTTGATGAGGTTCATCAGCACCCAGAGCGAACCGGTGCCGCCGGGCGCCTGGGCGATCCGCACCCGCGCGCGGTCGACCGCATTGGCCAGGACCAGGTCGAGCACGGCCGCGCCATAGCCCTTGTTGCCGGCGATGCCAAGGTAAGTCTTTGTTTTCTCGTTCGAAAGAATGCGCTCTTCGGCCTTGCGGACCGAGGTCATGACCGGGGTCACGCCCTTCTCGTCCTTGTAGACACCGACGCCGAGATCGATCTTGGTGGAACGGGGGTCGGCCGCATACTCGCCCATGAGCGCAAGAATCTTGTCGCCGGGGGCCTTGGTGAGGGTTTCGAACATTTTTGGAAGAGTCCGGTGGGAAGGCGCCGCCTTTATAGGACGGCGAGGGATTTTTGCAATTGAAGAGAGGAGCCGGGCCTCAGCGTTTGAGGCCCAGTTTCTCCAGTTCCGCCGTCAATTGTGGAACGATCTCAAAGAGATCGCCGATGAGGGCGACATCGGCGATTCTAACGATGGGGGCTTCGGCATCGGTGTTGATGGCGATGATCTTCTTGGCGCCCTGGATGCCGGCAAGGTGCTGGAGGGCGCCAGAAATTCCGATCGCGATGTAAAGGTCGGGCGCGATGATCTTGCCGGTCTGGCCGACCTGCCAGTCATTGGGCGCGTAGCCCGCATCAACGGCGGCGCGGGTGGCACCGATGGCGGCGCCGAGGGTTTTGCCAAGCTTTTCAATGAGCTGGAAGCCTTCCGGGGAGCCCACCGAGACACCGCCGCCAACGACGATCTGCGCGGTGGCGAGATCGGGGATGTCGCTTTCGGTGCGGTGGGCCGCGATGAAGCGGGCGGCGGATTGCACTGCGGAATCAACCACTTCCACAGGAGCGGAATTGCCGGCGGCGACCGGCCGGAAGGCGGAGGCGCGGAAGGTCAGGACGTGCTTTGGCTGAGAATCGTCAACAGTTTCAAGGGCATTGCCGGCATAGATGGGCCGGACGAAGCGGCTCGGGCCCTCGATGGCGACGATGTCGGTGACCGGCTGGATATCGAGCCTCGCGGCCAGGCGCGGCATGACATCCTTGCCCAGGGTGGAGGCTGCCG
>CBFGPB010000164.1:0-5842 GCA_965650545.1 uncultured Devosia sp.
GTGGAACATGCTGATCCTGAGCGTTGGGCTCTTTCTGGTGCTCGACCTGACGACCGCCAATGTCGTCGAACCCCGGCTCTATGGGTCCAGCACCGGCGTCTCGCCGATCGCCATCCTGCTCTCGGCCATGTTCTGGGCTACGCTTTGGGGGCCGATCGGTTTGATCCTGGCGACGCCGATGACGGTCTGCCTCGTCGTGATCGGCCGTCACCTGCCCCAGCTTCAGTTCCTGGAGACCCTCCTGGGGAGCGAGCCGGTCCTGCTCCCCCAGGAACAGCTCTATCAGCGCCTTCTCAAGGGCGACACGCAGGGCGCGGTGGATATCGTGGAGGAGTTCCTGCTCGAACACGACAAGCTTGCCCTGGTGGAGGACGTGGCCTTGCCCGCCCTGCGCCTGGCCACCATCGAGCTGACCGACCGGCCCGAAGCGCTGGAACAGCGTCGGCAGCTGATGACGTCGCTCGAAATGGTGTTCGAGGAACTGGGGAACATCGAGGCACCCGAAGGGCCGGCCGTGCTTCTTGTCGGCGGGCGGACGGAGTTCGATGCAGCGGCGGCAAGGCTCGTTGCCCTGCTCCTCGCGGACGAAGGCGTGCCGGCGCGCATATTGCCCCCTCTGGCCATCCACCCCGAGGCCATTGGCAAGCTCGCCCTGGGCGATGTGGTCAGTGTTGGGATGGTGTTTCTGGGCTCCGACATCAGGGCGCATGCACGCTATGTGTCGCGGCGACTGCGTCGGCAGCACAGTGACCTGCCGCTTCTGGCCTGTGCCTTCGGCGAACCAGTGGACGGGGAGAGTGCCGAGAGGCTTCACCTGCAGGCCATCCATCGCAATGCTGCCGAGGCGGTCCGAAGCCTGGCAGAGACCTGGCAGCAGCAGCATCTTTCGCGCGCGGCGCCCAAACGGAAACGCTCCAAGCGTGAAGACGCCTTGCTGACGGCAGAGCTGACGGAGATCGCCGGCGAATTCGGCGTGCCGGTGGCAAAGATCAACCTGCTCGATGACGAGCGCCATCTTGCCGAGGAGGATGCCCACCAGTTGACCGAGCTTGTCGCCGGTTCGGGGGAGCCTGTGATCCTCTCAGCGGGGATGGAAGACGAGCGCTTGCGGCGCAACGCCTATCTGCAGGCCAATGGCATTCAGTTCTATGTCGCCGTGCCCCTCACCCTGTCTTCGGGTGAAACGGTCGGAGCGCTTGCTCTGCTTGGCTATGAAAAGCAGGAGCTGCCGCCCGAAGTCCTGGACCGGCTGCAGGAGCGCGCCCGGGACCTGGTTCGGCGTTTTGGGGACGTGGTGCCCCAGTCCGCGACGGCCGGGTCCTTGCCTGGCGCCGCAAGCGGAAAGGTCATCCGGACATGACCGGCAATGCTCATTCAAACCCGCGCCGGCGATCACTTTTTGCTCATGAGACCGCAATGCCGCCTCACTTCCCCGGAAACCGGTCGCTGCATGGGCGCAAAGGTGTTAGCCCCATCAGGAACCGTCACTGCAGGACAAGACATGGCCAAGCGTAAGACTGCCAAGCTGATTTCTACCGGCATTGCCGGGCTGGACGAAATCCTCAGGGGCGGCCTGCCGGCGTCCAACCTCTACATGCTGCAGGGCGCCCCGGGTGCGGGCAAGACCACCGCGGCTTTGCAGTTCCTCAGGGCCGGCGTGGAAGCGGGCGAGCGCTGCATCTATGTCAGTCTCTCCCAGACAGCGGCAGAACTCGAATCCATCGCCAACTCACATGGCTGGACCATGGACGGCATCCGGATAGAGGAGCTGTCGGCGTCCGACGCGGTGAACGGGGCGGCCGACCAGACCATATTCCAGACAGCCGAATTGCGGCTCGACGAAACCCGCCAAGCCATCGAGCAGGCGATCGACGAGTACAAGCCCAGCCGGCTCGTCTACGACTCCCTGCTCGAAATCCGGCTGATCACCGGCGACACGCCGCGCTTCCGACGCGAACTGATTGGTTTCAAGGCCTTTCTCGCCAAGCGCAATGTCGTTGCGCTGCTGCTCGATACCCAGGATCGGCAGGGCAATAATGGCGAGGAGGTCGAAGGGATCGCTCATGGCGTGATCCGCTTTGACAAGTCGCTCGAGGACTATGGCGCGGTGCGTCGGCGTATCGAGGTGAGCAAGATGCGCGGTGTTCCCGTCGCTGACGGCTACCATGACATGGCCATCAGGGAAGGCGAGGGCGTGGTGGTGTTTCCACGCATCGTGGCCGGCGCCCCAGTCGAAAAGACCAAGCCCGAACTGATAAAGTCGGGGGTTGCGACGCTTGACGAGATGTTCGGGGGTGGCCAGGAGTCCGGCACGATCACCCTGGTCATCGGTCAGTCGGGCACCGGCAAATCCACCATGGCCTCGCTCTATTCCACCGCCGCGCTGGAGCGGGGCGAAAGCGTGGCCTTGTTCCTGTTCGAGGAGCGTCTGGAGACCTTCTTCCGCCGCTCCGAGGGCCTGGGCATGAACCTTAGGCCCTTCTACGAGAAGGGCCAGCTTATTATCCGCGATTTCAATCCCAACGAGATATCTCCGGGGGAGTTCGCGCAGATCGTGCAGACCATCGTCACCACGGACCATAGCCGTGTGGTGGTGATCGACAGTTTCACGGGCTATCTCAATTCGCTCCCCCATCGCGACAAGGCGGTGCGCGATATCCAGTCCCTGCTCAAATACCTGGCCCGGGCCGGAGTGCTGACGATCCTGATCGTCGCCCAGCATGGCCTCCTGGGGCATAATGTGGGGATTGATGTCGATGTCAGCTTTCTGGGCGACACAGTGCTGCTGCTGCGACTGAGCGAGCATGACGGTCGCCTCCGGCGCAACATTACCGTCGTCAAGAAACGGCACGGCCCCCATGATCTGGATGTCCACGAGCTGTTCATCGAGGGCTCCGGCGTCACCGTCGTGCCCTACAACCCGCTCCCAGACTCGTGACCGAGCGCGAGCCACGGCATGAAGGGTCCGGTCTGGATCATGTGCTGATCCTGGCGCCTTATCGCAGGGATGGGGACTATCTGGCTCGGCTGCTAAGCGAGCACGACATCGCTGTAAGCATTGGCACCGGGGCGGAGGAACCGGGCGCGATGTTCGCGACGGACCCCGGGGTGCTCGTGGCAACGCACGAAGCGCTCTCGCCGGCTATCGTGGCCTCGGTTGCCGACTACCTGGCCAGCCAGCCACCATGGTCGGAAATGCCCATCCTGGTGCTACTGGACCGCGCATCAAGGCCGGACCAGGTCAGAGCGGAACTTGGTCGCGCCTGGCCGCGTTCGCGGCAGATCTTCTATCAGAGACCCGTCGCCGCCGTGGAGCTGATCAGCGGCGTCCAGTCGGCGCTTCTCGCCCGTTGGCGGCAGCGGGACGTACGCGATCACATCGTGCGGGAAATGGAACTGCGGCGCGAACTCAACCATCGGGTCAAGAATATACTGGCCAGCGTGACCTCGATTTTCGAGATGACCAGGCGGGGTGCCACCGGGATCGATACTTTCACTGAGGATTTCCGCGGGCGCCTGCGGGCCCTGGAGAAGGTGCACTCGGCTGTCTTTCACGCTGGGGTCGGCGTCGTGTCGATCGCCGAAGTCGCGACATTGACCTTCGAGCCTTATCGGCTGGCGGGCCGGGAGCGCATCCATGCCGAAGGGCCCGACATTGGTCTGCAGGGAGAGGCCGGCACCACCCTGGCCCTGTGTCTGCACGAGCTGGCGACCAATGCCATCAAATATGGATCGCTGTCGCGACCAGAGGGAGAGGTCCGGCTGCGCTGGGCCGTTTCCGACGACAGCGAACCCGAGCTGGCCCTCACCTGGAAAGAGGCAGGGGGACCGCCCGTGGCGGAACCGAACCGCCAGGGCTACGGCACACGATACGTGCGCACCGCCCTGACGGCGCTCTTCGGGCGCCCGCCGGTCATGTCGTTTGAAAGCGACGGCCTGCGTTGTGACGTCAGCGGCCCATTGCTGCGAGTGACGGGCAACTTATAGGGGCCAGCCGAGTTGTGCTTCTCATCGAACCGCAGCCGGGACCCCATGCGCATACTTTATCTCGAGGACAATCCTCTGCTCGCATTTCATGTCGAGCAGATGATAGAGGACACCGGGCATACCAGCGCCGGGTCCCTCGCCAGCTTTTCAGAGCTCAAGGAGGCCTTTGCGTCGCTCCAGTTCGATGCAGCGCTGGTCGATATCGACCTGGCCGATGGCCCGACCGGACCGGATGCGGCGGCGTGGCTTCATACCCGCGGCATCCCCGCACTTTTTGTCACGGGACAGGGCCAGGTCGCGGCACAACACACCGATGTCTCCCTGGGCTGGATAGAAAAGCCGATCTCGGCGACCGATTTCGCGAGCAAGGTCGAGCTTCTTTGTGCGACAGTCTCGGCGCGCCGCTGAATTGACCGCATTTGGGGAACAGCCTTCGATGGGCGCGGACCAGCAGGGCCAGGGAGGCGATGGCGGACCGACTGTGCACCGGATGGAAACGGCATTGGCTTCTGATCGCGGATCGGAAATCGCGGCCCTGGCAGAGGACTCCCCGGCAATGCTGTGGAGAGGCAATGCATCGGGACGCTGCGTCTATCTCAACGCGCGCATGCGGGAGTTCTGGGGCCTGACGATTGACCAGTGCAGCACGTTCGACTGGTCGACGAGCTTGCTGGAAGAAGATCATGAGGCCGTGTTCGGGCCGTTTGGGCAGGGCATGACATCTCAACAGGCCTTCGAATGCGAGGGGCGCTACCGGCGTGCAGATGGCCAGGTGCGTGTCCTGCGCACCCGCGCGACCCCTTACCTCGACGCACACGGCCAGTTCGCCGGCATGATCGGTGTCAACGAAGACATGACCGAGCTGCGCCAGGCCGAGAGAAGCCTCGAGCAGGCGATGGCAAAGCTTCAGGAGACCACGGATCACCACAGGGCCGTTGCCGACCGCTTAAGTTTGGCCACCACGATTTCGGGGCTCGCAATGTCCGAGCACGACCGGGATCTTCGCTACACTTGGTCACATAACGTTACGGGCGATCCGATCGGCCTAACGCCTAGCGAGGCCTTCGGCGAAGAGATCGGACGCGAGCTCGAAGACATTCTGCGTTCAGGCTTGTCGGAGCCCCAGTCGCGCGAACTTGAGCTCAATGTTGGAGGCAGTCCAATCTGGCTGGCCGTGCAGACAGTGCCTTTGTCCCGACCGGACGGCGCCGCTAGTATCGTGGCCAGCGCCCTCGACATCACCCACCGCAAGCAGAACGAACAGAAGCTCGAAGTCCTTGCGAGGGAGCTGTCCCATCGCGTCAAAAATGTCTTTGCCCTGGTACAGGCGATTGTCCGGCAAAGCGCGCGTTCGGGTGGCGTGTCCGAAGATTTCCTTACAAGTCTTGATGCCCGCCTCGTTTCGTTAGCACGCGCCCAAGATGCGCTGCTTGAAAACAATTCTAGGAACGCCGTCCTGTCCGAATTGCTCTCAGCTCAGGTGTCCCATTTAAGTGGGGTGCGGCTCCAGGGTCCCGCTTCCACCGTTGTGCCCGCCCAAGCAGCACCTTACGTGGCTCTGGCAGTCCACGAGCTTGGAACCAATGCAACCAAATATGGGAGCTTGAGCGTGACGGATGGCTGGGTCGAACTTTCCTGGAGTGAAGCCGAAGAGGGCTCGATTTGCTTAGAGTGGCGTGAGCACGGCGGACCGAGGCGGTCATCCCAGCTGGGCAATGGGTTTGGTACGCAGCTCCTGACGCGTTTGTTCTCCGGCGCCACAATGGGCGAAGCCAATTTGTGTTTCGGCGAGACCGGACTGATTTGGCAGGCGAGGATACCTCCAGCGACACAATAGGGAGTTGGTGACGGAGCC
>CBFGPB010000165.1:0-5808 GCA_965650545.1 uncultured Devosia sp.
AATACCGCGCGCCCGAGCTTGCCGCTGCCGCCGGTCACCAGAACCTTCTTCATTCGAACCTCCTCTTTTTCCACGCGAATTCGGCGTGTGGCTTGCTCCCGAGCCTAGTGCGGAAAGCGCGCCCTGCCAACCGGTTGAACGGAAATTGCCGGGTTAACGAAAGATGAATGCGGGCCTCAGCGGCGGTTCAAACGGGGGGGCGCATAACCGGGTTCAAGGTTGATGCGCCGCATCGACAGATGGCCGGAGGGTCGGCCGCTCCAACAGAACCGAGGAATACCAAAATGAACAAGTTCACCATGATCGCCCTGGTTGCCGGTCTTGCTACCGCCGCAGCCACCCTGCCCAGCAATGCCCAGTTTTTTGCGGCCAATGTCCCCAACAAGCCAACGGCTACGTCGACCTATGACTGTGCCCAGGAAATGGTGCAGATCCGCCGCATCAGCCCCGCAGAAGTCAACGGGATCCAGGACCGCAGCGTCTGGCTCTATCCGGTCTGCGAAGACCTGACGGCCTATGGCCGCAACAACTATCGCGACCTCTTCTTCGACGGCAATGCCGGTGTCGTGCGCGGTGAAATCGGGCGCAATCCTACGCTCATGAACGCACTGCGTGCCAAGGGCTACGACCAGCACGACGTCATTTCCCTGGTCATGGCCGCTGGCAACAGCGTGCTGCTCTATGTCCACCAGCGGGACATGAACTGATCGCCCGGCACCCTGGCCCAAGATGAACGGCTTCTGAACGCCAAGATCAGCGCCGGTTCAAGGCCAGGGTGCCATTGTCTCCTCAACATCCAGACGTTCCGGGGGAACCTCGAATGAACAAGGCACAGGAAAAAGTACTCGTCGCCGCATTGTGCGGGATGATCATCACCGCCGCCGCCGGCTTCGCGGTTCAGCCCGCAATGGCTGCCGGTTACCAGGTGGACACGCTGGGGCAGGTCGTCGGCGTCGCCGACTGGGATCGCCTCAATGTCCGCAAGTGGCCCGCCAGCTATTCCCAGAAAGTGGGCAGCTTCGCCCCGGGCCTGCATGTCTGGGTCGAGCGCTGCATCGAAGTCGAGAACAGCTCCGACTGGTGCCTGGTCGAGCGCGGCCAGACCAAGGGCTGGGTCAATTCCCGCTTTCTCGTTCCGGTCGAGGATTGGGACATCTGATCCCCGGCCATACGTCTTTAGTACTGCGTACCTCCTTCCCATGCATGTTGACTTTTCCGGTCCTCGGTTGTTCGTGATACGCAACCAGGACCGGAGTTTTTTGTATGGACGCCAACCCCATTCTCGCCGAAGCCGTACGCGGCAACTGGGTTGAAAACCGCCACCGCGGCGCCTTCATCATTGTGGACGCGGATGGCACGGTGATCGCCTCGCGCGGTGACGTGGAGCGGCCGATCTTCCCCCGTTCGGCCGTCAAGTCCATGCAGGCCCTAGCCATTTTCGACCGTCACGCCATCGACCGGTTCCACCACAGTGCCGAGGAACTGGCCCTGGCCTGCGCCTCGCACCATGGCGAGGATGAGCATGTGAGCAATGTCGCCCATTTCCTCGACCGCATGGGGCTGTCGGTGGCCGATCTCGAATGCGGCGCGCATATGCCCACCAATGACAAGGCCCGCGAGGCCCTGCGCATGGCAGGCAGCGCCCCCAGCGCCCTGCACAACAACTGCTCGGGCAAGCATTCGGGCATGCTGAGCGTGGCGTTGGCCATGGGTGTGCCGACCCGCGGCTATGTGGAGCGCGAACACGATGTGCAGAAGGCCGTGCGCGCGGCCGTGGAATATGTGATCGGCGAGGACCTGACCGTGGATCGCTGCGGCACCGACGGCTGTTCCATTCCGACCTGGGCGGCGCCGCTGCGGGCCTGGGCCCTGGGCTTTGCCCGCATGGCGACGGGCAAGGGGCTCGACGCGGGTCATGCCGCAGGCGCGAAGAAGCTGTTCGACGCCGCCACCAGCCATCCGCACCTGGTGGCCGGTACCGGTCATCTCGACACGCTGGTGATGGAAGCCTTCCAGGGCCGGGTGATGCAGAAGGGCGGCGCCGAGGGCGTGCAGTGCGGCGCCATCCGGGACAAGGGTTGGGGCTATGCCCTCAAATGCGATGACGGCAACATGCAGGCCAGCCACGTCATGGTGGCGTCGCTGTTGCTCAAATATGCCGAGCCGGACGCGAACCAGCGCGCCGTGCTCGAGCAATTCGTCCGGCAGCCGACCAAGAATGTGCGCGGTACCGTCGTGGGGGAAATGCGCGCCGTCCAGTAGCCGGGCAGTTCAGTTCAGCGAGACGTTGGGATAGCGGCCGGCATTGGATGCGAGATCTGGCTCGACGATCTCGTCCCAGGCCAGGCCCGCAAGGGCGTGTTCGGTGGCGGCAATCGCATTGCTGCCAACGACGACATTGCCCGCTCCATCCACGACGCTGACGCCGATGCCGATGCGAGAGTCGGACACGACGTTGCCTGAGATCATGACGTTGCGGAGGAAGGTTCCGTAGCCGGCGGCGATGGCGACGCCGGGTACGTTCTGTACCGTGTTGCCGGTGATGGCCGTTTCCGCCTCGGCGAAGATGCCGATCGGGACCGTGTCGGGGTTCACCACGGACAGGGGCGCAATATTGCGCACGATATTGCCGTTGCAGACGGCCAGTTGCCCGCCCGTATCGAGGTTGGTGATCGAAATGCCCGTGGCCGCACCATCTATGAGGTTGTTGGCGATGATCGAGCCGGAAAATCCGAACTCGGAAAAGATCGCCACTTCGCCCGAACGCAGGCAGACATTGCCCGAAACCTGGCAATTGCGCGTGGTGTTGAGGCGCACGGCGGTGAAGGCGCAATCGGCAATGTGATTGTCGGCGACGATCACCTCGTCGGCGTTGAACACGTTGATCCCGTTGCCGTTCTGGCCATTACCACCGCCGAGCCAGTCAATCTCCGCTATGCGGTTCCCTGTGATAATCGAGCCATCGGCGCCCGGCTCGGTTCGCCAGATCCGGATCCCGGCATTGCCGCAGCCGCTGATCCGGTTGTCGGAGACGAGGATGCCGCGGCTGTCCATGGCGTGGATGGCCGCGTCGCCCATGGCGCTGAACTGACAGTCCCGGATGGTGACGGCGGAATCGAAAATGTTGACCCCGACGCCAGGCGCTTCGCTGAAGCTGCAGCGCTCGATGGTGACGCCGGATGCGTGTTCGATGTCGAAGAGGGTGGCGGTGCCTTCGCCGGCGCTTGCGGCAAAGCCGATGTCCCGCAGCACCAGCGCTCCACGACCAACAATGCTCCCCACGCTCGCGCCGCCAACAGACGAAATGGTCGTGGACCCCGGAACACCTTCGACCACCAGGCTCCCGGGGAAAATGAGGCCCTGCGCGCGGATGCGGCCATGGGGGAGGCGCAGAACCTGGCCGGCGCCGGCAGCCAGATCGAGGGCATTCTGCAGGGCCGCGCTCTGATCGGCATCCGAATCACCCACGAGGCCGAGCGATGCCGCGTCGAGTATCGCTTGCCCGAAGGCGGGGCTGGCGACGACCAGGCCCAGTCCGGCCATGACGAAACGGCGATTGAGGTGAGGCATTTGCATGAGCCGATTGTGCCAGACTGTGCTCCCGAGGCCAGTCAAACCCGATGGCTTGGTGAACGCCATACGTGGAAGCTTCCGGGTTCAGCTTGTTCCCGGCGCCGGCACGCGGCTATAACGGGCCGGTATTCGATTGCGACACAGGTGGCCCGGTATGCTCGTTGACGGCAAAATCTTTTTGGGCGTGAGCGAGCGGCCGGAATATCTCAATCTCAAATATGCCAACCGGCACGGGCTGATTACCGGCGCAACGGGCACGGGCAAGACCGTGAGCCTGCAGGTGCTGGCCGAAGGCTTTTCGGCAGCGGGCGTGCCGGTGTTTGCGGCCGATATCAAGGGTGACCTTTCAGGCGTGTCGCGCATGGGCCAGGCCAAGGACTGGCAGACCAAGCGCGCGGCCGATATCGGTTTTGACGATTTCGCCGACGATGTGTTTCCGGTGATCTTCTGGGACCTGTTCGGACGGCAGGGCCATCCGGTGCGGGCGACGATCTCCGAAATGGGGCCGGTACTGCTGAGCCGCATTCTCGACCTCAACGACACCCAGGAAGGCGTGCTCAACATCGCTTTCCGGGTGGCTGACGAGGAAGGCCTGCTGCTGCTCGATCTCAAGGACCTGCGCGCGCTGCTGGTCGATATCCAGGAGCGATCCAAGGAAATCTCCACCCGCTACGGCAATGTGGCGACGGCGACGATTGGCTCGATCCAGCGGGCGCTGCTGGTGCTCGAACAGCAGGGCGCCGACAATTTCTTCGGCGAACGCGCGCTCGACATTGCCGACCTGATGCGCACTGACGTCGATGGGCGCGGCGTGGTCTCCATCCTTGCCGCCGACCAGCTGATGCAGTCGCCGCGGCTCTATGCGACGTTCCTGCTCTGGCTGCTTTCCGAACTCTTCGAGGAACTCCCGGAAGTCGGCGACCCGGACAAGCCGAAACTGGTCTTCTTCTTCGACGAGGCGCATCTCCTGTTCGATGACGCACCCAAGGCCCTGATCGACAAGGTCGAACAGGTGGTCAAGCTCATCCGTTCCAAGGGCGTAGGCGTCTATTTCGTGACGCAGAACCCGGTCGATATTCCCGAAAGCGTGCTGGCCCAGCTCGCCAATCGCGTGCAGCACGCGCTTCGCGCCTATACGCCGCGCGAACAGAAAGCTGTGCGCGTGGCGGCCGAGACCTTCCGGCCCAATCCGGCCTTCTCGACCGAGGAAGCGATCACCCAGCTCGGCATCGGCGAGGCGCTGGTCTCAGTGCTGGAGGAAAAGGGCGTGCCCTCCATGGTCGGGCGCACCTTCATCCGGCCGCCCTCGGCGCAGGTGGGGCCGATTTCCCCGGCCGAGCGGGATGCGGCCCTCGCCAATTCGCCGGTCGGCGGGCTCTACGACACAGTGCTCGATCGGGAATCGGCTTTCGAGATCCTGGCAAAGCGGGCGCGGGACAAGCAGCTTGCCGATGAGCGTGCCGAGTATGAAAACGTGCGGCAGGTAGAGGCCGAACGCCTCGCCAAGGAACGCGAGCGGGCCGAGCGGGCGGCTGCGCCGCGTCGCAGCACAAGGCAGACCCCGGTCGAGGCGGCCACGACGTCGTTTGCCCGCACGATTGCCACGACGCTGGGGCGTGAACTGGTGCGCGGCATTCTCGGCGGGCTGACGGGGCGGCGGCGCTGATGGCCAATCTCGCGCAGACCGGACTGACCGTCGCCATCTTCGCCTCGGACAAGGGGCCGGGCGACCCCGAACGCGCCAGCCTCATGGGCGAGGTGGGGCGGGTTTTCGCCCGCAAGGGTGCACGGATGCTGTGCCTGGCGGAAAAGGGCGTGATCCCCGTTCCGCTGATTACCGCCGCGCGAACGGCCGGGGGCGCGGTAGAAGTGGTGGCTGATGCCAGCATCGTCCTGCCACAGGCGCTGGCGGGCGTCCCGATAACCGTGCTGCCCGACCAGGCCGAACGCAATGCCTATCTGGCCAGCGCCAGCGTTGCCTTCGTGGCGCTTCCAGGATCGCTGGCTTCGGTGACCTCGCTCTTCGGCGCCTGGGCCTCGGGCACAGCGCGACCGGTAGTGATGCTCAACCGGCACCGTGCTTTTGAAGTGCTGCGCGGCTTTGCGGCCGATGTGCTTTCGGCGTCAGTCGCCAATCATGACCGCAACATCCAGTTTGCCGACACGGTCGAGGACCTGTGGGGAAAGGTCGTGTGGGTGAGCGAGCAGCGGCGTTAGAGCCTGTCCCGGGCGGTG
>CBFGPB010000166.1:0-5803 GCA_965650545.1 uncultured Devosia sp.
AGCACCAGGAAGTTGGGCACGGTGGCGCAGACATGGGCCGAGGCCATGGTGCCGATCGGCGATGACACATTGTGCGGCGCGAAGGGGACCGAATAGAGGTCGGCCAGTTCGGCGATCTTCCGGCACTCGGAAAGCCCGCCGCACTTGGGAATGTCGGGCATGATGATATCGACCGCCTGCTGTTCGAGCAGCTTGCGGAAGCCGTGGCGCAGGTAGAGGTTTTCGCCGGCGCAGATCGGCGTTGAGGTGCTGCGCGTGATCTCGGCCATGACGTCGATATTTTCTGGCGGGATCGGCTCCTCCAGCCACATCAGCTGGAGGTGTTCGAGATCGCGGGCGAGGCGGATGGCACTGTGCTTGTCGAGGCGGGTATGGAGGTCGCAGGCGACCTCAACGCCCTTGCCTGCGGCCTTCACCACCATCTCGGCCAGCTGCACCATGCGGTCATGCTCCCACTTGTTGGGAGTCATGTTGAAGCCGTCCTTTTCGTACCAATCCGTTTCCGTCCCGGTATGGCCATAGGCGCGAATGTCGAGGTCGACCTTGAGGGCGGTGAAGCCGGCTTCGAGGACCTGGTCCACTTCGCGTTGCACCTCGTCCATGTTCATGCCCGGCGAGACTTCGCAGTCGCAATAGACGCGGATAGTGTCGCGGAACTTGCCGCCCAGCAGTTCGTAGATGGGCACGTTGAGGGCCTTGCCCTTGAGGTCCCAGAGCGCGATCTCGACCCCCGTCAGCGCGGTGATGAGGGCTCCGGCAAAGCCGCCCTCAAAGACGAGGCTGCGGCGGATCTCCTCGAAAATGGCGTCGATGGCGAAGGGGTCACGGCCGACGAGCTTCTGCGCCAGTTCTTTCTCGATGATGGCAATGGCCTGGTGCCCGCCGTGAACGCATTCCCCGAGGCCGGTAATGCCGGCATCGGTTTCGATCCGCACCCAAAGATGCATGCAGTGGCCCACCGTGGCGGCAGTCTTGACGGAGGTGATCTTCAACGCAATTCCCCAGGTAACAGCGATTTCACACGTTGGTTTCGCCGCGCTCAGGCTGGCTTGACCGGATTGAGCTTGCGCCAGGCCTGGTATTCTTCCTCCGCGTCAGGGTGGAGGGGGTAGTAGCGCTGGAGCGGCTCGCCGGCCATGAGCTTCATGCGGGAGAATTCTTCCCATTCGGCATGCTTCTGGCCATCCTCGAGCACCTGCTGGGCCATGGAGACCGGCACGACCACGGCGCCGTCGTCATCGGCGACGATGATGTCGCCCGGCACCACGGTCACGCCGCCGCAGGCAATGGTGACATTGACGGCATTGGGGAAGATGTCGGTCTGTACGTGGTAGTTGGGGGACCATCCCTTGAGCCAGAGGGCAAGGTCGAGCTTTTCGACATTGGGCCGGTCGCGCATGACGCCGTCGATGATAATGCCGGCGCCGCCTCGACCCTTGAAGTAGGTCGACATCATGTCCCCGAATATGCCCGAGCGCATGTCGCCGCGCGCGTCGACCACCACAACGTCGCCCTCCTGCACATGATAGAGAACGTGCCTGTGGAGCTGTGTTTCGGGGTCGGCATATTCGCCTTCGCTGAAGAGGTCCGGCCGTTGGGGAAGACATTGTAGCGTCAGCGCGGGGCCACAGATGACCTTGCCTTTGGTCTGGGGCAGGATGCCGGTCATGTGCGGGTTCTTGAACCCCATATGCCCGAGCGTTCCCGCTATTGTTGCGGCGCCCAGATGCTTCAGGCCTTCGACAAGCTCCCTTGGCGGCCGGCTGATATCAGCAGACTTGATCATAGTGACTCCCCCTCTGCGCCTACCATACCAGCCTTGGTTGCGGGGAAAAGCAGTCTATAGTGCCCAAGCGATCAAACGTGCTCGAAGCGGCACGGATCAGGCCGAGCGGGGAGGGCGGTATGGACGCCGACAGAGCTGCAGAGACGATTGAGGCCAATGTCAGGACGGCCTCCCGGCCGAGCGAGCTGCGCATCACCGACATGCGGGTCGCCGAGATCGTCGGCGCGCCCTTCACATCGGCCCTCGTCAAAATCTACACCAATCAGGGCATAGTCGGCTTCGGCGAGGTGCGTGACGGCGCCAGCGCTACCTATGCCCTTATGCTGAAGAGCCGCCTCCTGGGCGAGAACCCACTCGACATCGATCGCTTGTTCCGACGCCTCAAGCAGTTCGGCGGCCACGGGCGGCAGGGCGGGGGCGTCTCGGCCATCGAGATTGCCCTGTGGGACATTGCCGGCAAGGCCTATGGCGTCCCAATTTACCAGATGCTGGGCGGCAAGTTCCGCGACAAGGTACGCATCTATTGCGACACCGACGCCGAAAAGCCGAGCGGTACGGAAACTGGCAAGCGCCTCAAGGCCCGTATGGATATGGGCTTCACCTTCCTCAAGATGGACCTCGGCCTGATGCAGATTGCCGACGTGCCGGGCGCGGTCGTGGCGCCTGCCGGTTCGCTCGAAGGTTATCGGGTCCATCCCGGCCATGGCCGGGCGAGGACCATGGAGGACAGGCGCGCCCGTAACGCCGTCTACGACACGCACAATGTCCGCCATCCCTTCACCGGCCTGCACTTCTCCGACAAGGGCCTTGATCTGCTCGAGCAGTACATTGCCGAAGTCCGCGAAGTGATCGGCTACGAAGTGCCGCTGGCCATCGACCATGTCGGGCATATCTCGCTGCAGAACGGCATACGGCTGGCGCGGCGCATCGAGAAATATGTCCCGGCATGGCTCGAGGACGTCATTCCCTGGCAGTATACAGACCAGTATCGCCAGCTGCAGCAAGCGACCACGGTTCCCATCTGCACAGGCGAGGACATCTACCTCAAGGAGGGCTTCGAGCCGCTGCTCAAGGCGGGCATTTCGGTGATCCATCCGGACCTGCTGACCTCCGGCGGCATTCTTGAGACCAAGAAGATCGGCGACATGGCGCAGGACCATGGCGTGGCCATGGCCATCCATATGGCAGAGAGCCCGATAGCCTGCATGGCGGCAGCCCATGTCGCGGTGGCGACCGAGAACTTCATGGCCCTCGAATATCACTCGGTGGAGGTCGACTGGTGGGATGATATCGTCACCGGCCTGCCCAAGCCGTTGGTGAAGGACGGCTTCATCGAGGTACCCGACAAGCCTGGCCTCGGCATCGACGATGTGGTGGACGAAGTCATCAGCCAGCATCTGCAGCCGGGCGTTACCGGCATCTGGCAGGACACCGGGCATTGGGACGACGAGTATTCCTGGGATCGGACCTGGAGCTGAGCTCGCCGACCCTGGCCGCCAGACCGGCTGCGCAGTCATAAGCCGCCAAGCGACTATTCGCGCCGCCGACGACCAATGGCATTGCTTCTGAGTATCCCCGTGCTTCAAAGCGCGGCCATGCCGAGTGGCAACCGCTGCTCCCTGCCGCCTGCCTTGTAGAAGGGCGCTTCCAAAAAATATGGATCGTTCCAAAAACTGCCTTGACTCCCGCTGATCGCATTCGATAGAGAATAGGAACGTTCCAAACAAACCGGTTTGGAATGCGGTGGGCGGCGAGACAGTCGTCCCCGCGGCGGTGTCCCTGACGGATGTCAGGGTCCTGCGCTTCGAGAACAACAGAGACAGCGATGACCAAGATTGTCAGCGCCGCGGAAGCGGCTGCCCGGATTTCTGACGGCTGCGTGGTGACGGTCTCCTCGTCCTCCTCGCTCGGTTGTCCCGATCTCGTGCTCAAGGCCATCGGCGAGCGCTTCGAGGCCGAGGGCCATCCGCGCAACCTGACCACCCTGCATCCCATTGCGGCGGGCGACATGTACGGGGTCAGGGGCATCGACCATATCGCCAGGGACGGACTGCTGACCCGCGTCCTTGCCGGCTCCTACCCTTCGGGACCATCCAGCCTGCCCATGCCGCAGATCTGGCGCATGATCGAGGACAATCGCGTCGCTGCCTACAACGTGCCTTCGGGCATCCTGTTCGACATGCACCGCGAGGCGGCCGCCCGGCGCCCCGGCGTGCTGACCCAGGTGGGGCTCGATACTTTCGCCGATCCGGTCCGTCAGGGCTGCGCCATGAACGGGAAGGGTGCCGCCGCACCCATCGTTTCCCGCGTGGAATTCGGCGGCGAGACCTGGCTGCATTTCCCCAATATCCAGCCCGATGTCTGCATCCTCAGGGCCACCACGGCCGATGAGTGGGGCAACCTCACCTACGAACATGAAGGCGCCTATCTCGGCGGGCTCGAACAGGCCATCGCCACCCGCAACAATGGCGGCCTCGTCATTGCGCAGGTCAAGCGCGTGACCGCCTCGGGGTCGCTGCGGCCCCATGATGTGCGCGTGCCGGGACACCTGATTGATCTGGTGGTGATCGACCCCGACCAGAAACAGACCTGCGAGACGGACTACGATCCGGCCATATCCGGCCAGGTCATGCGGCCATGGAGCAGCTTCCGCCTCGCCGCGCATGGGGTCGAAAAGGTCATAGCGCGCCGCGCGGCCATGGAACTCAAGGGCGGCATGACCGCCAATCTGGGCTTTGGCATCAGCGCCATGGTGCCGCGCATCCTCCTCGAGGAAGGCCATCCCAAGGCGGTGACCTGGGCGATCGAGCAGGGCGCCGTCGGGGGCATGCCGCTGACCGATTTCGCCTTTGGCTGTGCCGCCAATGCCGACGCCTACATGCCCTCGCCGCAGCAGTTCATCTATTTCCAGGGCGGCGGCTTCGACGTCTCTTTCCTGTCCTTCCTCGAAGTGGACGTGGAGGGGAATGTCAACGTCTCCAAGCTGGGCAAGAAGCCCTACCTGACGGCCGGCTGCGGCGGCTTTGTCGATATCACCGCCAATGCCCGCAAGATCGTGTTCTCGGGCTGGTTCGAGGCGGGTGCGGACGTTGCCCTGACCGAGACCGGCATCCGCATCGACCGGCCGGGCAAGTTTACCAAGATGGTCGAAGCGGTCGAGCACGTGACCTTTTCGGGCCGCCGGGCGCGCGAGCTGGGCCAGGACGTCCTCTATGTCACCGAGCGCTGCGTGATGCGCCTCACCGATGCCGGTCTGGTGGCCACCGAGATCATGCCCGGCATCGATCCGCAGGCGCATATCGTCGATGCCAGCCAGGGCCGCGTGCGCGTGGCGGCCGATGCCATCACCATGCCGGCTGCGCTGTTCGGAACCGGCCCGATGGGGTGGCAGCCATGAGCCAGGTTCACCTCGACATTCGCGGGCCGATCGCCGAGATACGCCTCGACAATCCGGGCAAGCTCAATGCCTTCACGGTCGAGATGCTGGCCCAGCTCGCCGCCCACCTTGAAGTGGTCGAGGCCCATCGCGATGTCGCCTGCCTTTTGGTGACGGCGACCCCGGCCAAGGCCTTCTGTTCGGGCGCCGACATCAACGCCTGGGGCGGCCTGTCGCCGGCCGAATTCGCCCGCAACTGGGTGCGTGGGGGCCACCGGATATTCGACCGGCTGGCCCGGCTAGCCAAGCCCAGCATAGCAGTGCTTGGCGCCCACGCCTTTGGCGGCGGGCTGGAACTGGCCGCCGCTTGCGATGTGCGGGTGATGGCCCCCGGAGCGACCATCGCCCTGCCGGAAGCGGGTGTCGGCATTGTGCCGGGCTGGTCGGGTACGCAGCGCCTCGCGCGGCTGCTGCCGGAACCGATGCTCAAGGAAATGGCCCTGTTCGGCCGGCGGATCGGTGCGGACCGGTGCCTTGCGGTCGGGTTCGTTGCCGAGGTGGCTGAGGACCCGCTGGCGGTGGCCGAGGCCATGGCGACGCGCGTGGCGGAGCTGTCGCCCCGGGCGGTCGAGATCGCCAAG
>CBFGPB010000167.1:0-5799 GCA_965650545.1 uncultured Devosia sp.
CTGGCCGCCTGCATGATCAAGGGGGTGGAGCGCGCCGCGCCGATGCTGGGCTTTGAGTTTTCCGGCGTGGAGGTGCGGATCGAGGCCGAGCGGCAGGACAGCCCGCCCAGGATAACCGCCATTACCTATGAACTGATCGTGGACAGTCCCGAGCCGGACAGGCGCCTCGACCTGCTGCATACCAATGTGCGCAAATACGGGACCATTTCCAATACGCTGGCGGCATCGACCAGCCTCAGCGGCACGATCCGGCGGGCCTGACCCGGCCCGGCCCCGTCCTGAATACCGGGCCGGGCCAGACCACCCGCTGCACGACTAGATCGCTACGACCGTGCCCTGCACATAGGCCATGGCCTCGGCCCATTTGGGTTCGTTCCAGCGGCGCGTGGCCTCCTCGTCGCTGACCTCTTCGAGGCGCTGCTGCAGCCACCAGAGGTTGCCATAGGGATCGCGCACCCGGCCGACGGCGTCGCCGAAGGCAAGGTGGGTGACGTTGGTCACCGGGGTGGCGCCAGCGGCGACGGCGCGCTCGAAGGTCGCCTGGGCATCCTCGAGATAGAGCCGCACGAAAGCCGGGGTCGGCGGCCAGCCTTCGGGGGCGTCGAACATCATGACTACGCCGGTGCCTATGCGCATTTCGGCATGGCCGATGCGGCCGACCGGCCCCTCGACTCGCCCCAGATCGACGGCACCAAAGGCGCGGGTGAGGAAGTCCATCAGCCCAGCCGTGTCGTGGCCGATGATCCAGGGGGTGACGGTGGTGTAGCCTTGGGGAATGGCACTGGGATGTTCACTCATGGCAGCTCTCCTTGTCGATGCGAGAGGGGATAACGCCGGACCCTGCCAATGCCTGTCAGCAACCGCGCCCTTGCCACCCTTTCCCCCGAACCCCACATTGGCCGCATCGCAGCGGAGGGAGACGGTCATGCGTTACGCAGTGCTGGGGACAGGCATGGTGGGACAGGCGCTGGCGCGGCGGCTCAGGGAACAGGGCCATGAAGTGGCCATGGGGGCGCGGGAGGCGGGCAATGAAAAGGCCAGGGCCTTTGCCGCCGAGACCGGCGGAGAGGCCATGGATTTTGCCGGGGCGGCCAGTTTCGGCGCGGTGGTGATCAACGCCACCAATGGCGCCCATGCGCTCGAGGCGCTGCACCGGGCCGGGGAGGAGAACCTCGCCGGCAAGGTGCTGATCGACATTGCCAATGCGCTCGATTTTTCCCAGAAGCCGCCGGTGCTCTCGGTGGTCAATACCGATAGCCTGGGCGAGACCATCCAGCGCGCCTTTCCAGACGCCCGCGTGGTCAAGACGCTCTGCACCGTCAATGCCAAGGTGATGGTCGATCCGGCGCGCCTGCCGGGCGAACATGTCATTTTCCTTTCGGGCAATGACGACGCTGCCAAGCAGGATGTGCGCGCGCTGCTGGCCGGCTTTGGCTGGCGGCAGATCGTGGATCTCGGGCCGATCGAAAGCGCCCGCGCCCAGGAGATGATGATGCCGATGTGGCTCAGGCTCTGGGGCGCGCTGGGCACGGTGGACTTCAACTGGATGCTGACGCGCCGGCCCGGTTGACCGGTCAGGTTTGGGCCAAGGCGGATTTCGGGCTAGGATGACCTCACCGCAGGAGGGGAGGACGAGCCATGATCGAAAGCCACGGCGCCATGGTGGCCAAGTTCCTTGCCGCGCAGGATCGGGTTTACCCGCAGGCGCTGCATGAATTGCGGGCCGGCCGGAAAGAAACGCACTGGATGTGGTTCATCTTCCCCCAGCTCATCGGGCTGGGGCGCAGCGAGATGGCGCGGATGTATGCGCTGGGTGATCTCGACGAGGCGGCGGCCTTTGCGGCGCACCCGATCCTGGGCGCGCGGCTCATTGAGTGCACGGAAGCGGTGCTATTGCATGCGCCGGACGGGGTGGCGCCGCGGAGCCTCCACAGCATTTTCGGGTCACCGGACGATGTGAAATTCATTTCCTCGATGACGCTGTTTGCGCGGGCGGTACCGGAGCAGCGCCTGTTTCGGGCGGCGCTCAGCGCCTTTCATGACGGGCATGAGGACGAAAGGACGGCGGAACTGCTCAGGGCGTGAACGAACCGATCACTTCGGGCAACCCGGGGGCCTTCCATCCGTTGATCCGGGTTGGCAAGCCAGAGGAGGATGCCATGCAGCAGAGCAATCACGAGACCCGCGGCGCGGAAAAGACCGGCCAGGGGCGGCGCACCCGGGAGCAGCAGAAGGCCATTGCCGAGGGCCGCGAGAAGACCAGGGGCGCCGAGGTCGACCCGCACCAGAAGTCGCTCAGCGAAGCGCGCCAGGACATGGAACAGCCGGCCGGAGAATATGAAATCTCCCATGGCGACCGCAGCATCAAGCGCGGCGCACACCAGGAAGGCGAGCACCACAAGCGGCGTTCAAGCTAGCGCCGGGTGACGACCGCCATGCGTCCCGCGCCGCCGGGCGGGATATCGAGATGGACCGTGATGGTCACCGCATCCAGAACCTGCGGCGCGCGCTCGGCCCATTCGACGAGGACGATTGTCTCGGGATCGTCGAGGAGCCCGAGTTCATCGACGTCCGAGGCATGGGCCAGGCGATAAAGATCGGCATGCAGGACCGGGCCGCGCGGCGTGTCATAGGGCTGGACGAGGGCAAAGGTGGGCGAGGGAACCTCCAGCGCCGGATCATCCGCCAAGGCGCGGATCACGGCCCGGGCCAGCGCCGTCTTGCCTGCGCCGAGATCGCCTTCGAGGCTGACGATGTCGCCGGGCTTGAGGCTCGTGGCGAGTTCGGCGCCGAAGCGGGCGGTGGCGTCGTCGTCGGGGAGGAAGGTTTCGCTACTCAACACGTTTATCGGCTCCATCGCCTCCCTCCCCTTGAGGGGGAGGGACAGAGGGTGGGGTGCGCGGCAAACTCAATTCGGCAGTATCACCCCACCCAGCTACGCTACGGCCAGATGGCCTAGCTGCGCTACCCTCCCCCTCAAGGGGAGGGAGGCAAAACACTGAGTTCTATTCCGCCACGCCCGCCATGGCGCTGTCGAGGGGCAGGTTGACGATGATGCGGCTGCCCTTGGGCTCGCGCTTTTCGGCGGAAATGGTGCCGCCATGCATGTTGACGAAGGTGCGCACGATGGAGAGGCCCAGGCCCGCGCCGCGCTGGCGGCCGCCGGCGGCGGGCGTATCGAGGCGGGTGAGGATGGCCGATTTCATCTCGTCGGTAATGCCGGGCCCCTCATCCTCGATGACGAAGAGCATGCGCTCGCCGCGATGGCTGGCGGTGAGCCGGATCTCCCCGCCCGGGGGCGAGAAGCGCGCGGCATTGGAGAGGAGATTGTAGAGCACCTGCACGAGGCGGGTGCCGTCGGCGACGAAGGTGGGCAGGTCAGGCTCGATCTCGACCACCAGATGCGGCGCTTCGCCCGAGACTTCGGGGAAGGTGGCGGTGATGCCGGCGCGGGCCTTGTCGACCAGCGCGGCGACATCGAGCGGCTCGGGATTGAGCTCGGCAATACCGGCATCGACCGAGGCGAGATCGAGGATATTGTCGATGAGCACGCCCAGCGTGACCGAGGAGGCGCGGATATAGTCGATATATTCGCGCTGCCGCTCATTGAGGCTGCCGCTTTCGGTGCCGGCGAGGAGATCGGCAAAGCCGATGATATTGGTCAGCGGCGAGCGCAGCTCATAGGAGACGTTTTCGACGAAGGCGTCCTTGAGGCGATCGGCGGCGACCAGGGCGTCGTTGCGCTCCTTGAGCACCTTGGAATAGGAGGCGCTTTCGGTGACATCGAGGAAGGTCATCATGGTCTGCCCGTCGGGCAGGCGGGTGATGGCATAATCGATGAGGCGCCCATCCGAGCGGGTGATGCGGCCGTTGCGGTCGGTGCGGGTGGGGTTGAGATCGATGATGGTGCGCTTCAAATCGCGCCAGATCGTCTGCCCGTCCTCCGGGATGGCGCGGCCCGAGGCTTCGGCAAGCTGATCGATATGGGGATTGGTGCCCAGCGCGTTCATAGGCAGCTTCCAGAGTTTTGAAAGCTGCGGATTGGAGAGGGTCAGCCGCCCATTGGTGCCGAACACGGCCACGGCCTCGTTGAGGGCCATGATGGTTTCGCGCAGCACATTGGTGAAGGCCTTGTTGGTGCTTTCGAGCTCCAGCCGCTCGGTCAGGTCCTCGAAGACATAGATGACGCCGCCCGTGGGCCCGGCCGGGGCGGAAATCACCTTGATGGTCCGCCCGTCCGGCAGGTGCCAGGGGTCGGCCTCGTGCGGGGCCTTGCGGGTGTAGCTCTCGAGGTGCTTGGCGCGCCAGGTGTGGTAGTCGACCTGGTTGGGCAGCATGCCCTCGGTGCGCAGCTTGTCGAGAATGGCGCGCTCGTCGAGACCAAGGGTGAGGAACTTGCGGTCGAGGTGCCAGAGATTGGCATAGGCGGCGTTGAACTGGGTCAGCTCGCGCTTGGCATTGAAGATGGCGATGGGCGTACCCAGCGCATCGATAATGCCGCCGATATGGGCGAGGCCGGTTTCCGGCGCGACGGGAGGGCGGGCGAGTTCAGCCTGTGGGCGAAGGTAACCGGCCCGTCCGCCGGAGACCGGAAACTCGACCAGATCGAACCGGCCATGCACGCCAAGATCGAGCCGCAGGTCGACCGGCGCGCCGGCATCCGCACAGGATTTGAGATGGGCAGCAAGGGTCGTCGCGTCGAGCAGTTCGGCCGGCCGCTGGTCAGTGGAGGCCTTGCCCATAGCTGCGGCGAGCTTGTGATAGGCGGCGTTGGCATAGACCAGCCGGTCCTGGTCATCGCGCAGGAAGGCCGGCTTGCTGAGGAGGGCGAGAATGGCGCGGGCGCTTTCCCAGTCGCCACCCTGGACCTGGCTGGCCAGGGTCGCGCCGCTATTGGGCTGGCTATAGGCCGGCCGCAGGCGCAGGGCCACGGCGCTGCCCATGACCCAGCCATTGGCGCGCACCAGGCGCCCGTCGAGCGTGTCGAGGCTGGTGGCAAAGGCATGGCCATGCATGCGCAGCTCTTCGACCAGCGCGGTCAGCCGATTGGTCTCGGCCGGACCCAGCCAGGAGTGGAAATTGAGCACGCTCTGCGGCTGCCGGCCGGCCGGCAGGATCGCCGCCGCCTGGCCCAGGATGCGCGGGCCCTCATGGCCCTGCCAGAGCACGGTGAGCTCCCGGCTGCCAGCGATCAGGTTTTCATATTCGTCGACCAGGGCGCGGAGTTCGGCAATCTGCTCGGCAGCACGCCGGCGGGCCGCGCGGCCGTCATTGAGGAGGGTGCGGACCAGCACCATGGAGAGGAGCGCAAAGCCCCCGGCGCCGATGGCCACGGCGAGGGGCGCTATGCCGCCCAGATTTGCCGGAACAAGACCTTGGGCCAGGGCGGGGACGGCCGTGACGAGGGTCATGGGGGCGGCACAAAGGCCCGCGAATCCCAATTGTTTCCGGAATGGATCCGGCGTCATACCTGCCCTCTTTCGCTTTTGAACGCGATGCCAACCCGGCCAGGATGGCCGGTACGCCCCAACTTCAAACAGGCTGCTGACGCAGAACCAAGACGGCTCCAGCGGCCCCCAGTTCCGGCTGCGTGTCCCCCCGCAACCCGAATCACTAAGACCATAGCGGGCGGGGGAATCGTGAAAAAGAGTCTTGATGGCTGTGCGTTGCGGGCAAAGGGCAAGGAAAAGGCTTGACCCAAGAACGAAGCAGGAACCCTAAAAAAGCGTTAAGCCCGGAGCATTGCCCCGGGCTTTTTTCGTCCGACGACCTGGATGCAAGACGTCAGTAGCGGTATTC
>CBFGPB010000168.1:0-5772 GCA_965650545.1 uncultured Devosia sp.
ATCGCGAATTCTTCAACCCGGACAATGCCTTCGACGCCGAGGGCCTGACCAAGCTGACCCAGGCCATCGAGGAGCGCCGCAAGACGCGCAACGATATCGAGCAGGAAACCCAGGTGCTGATCGAGCGCAAGAACCTGGAGGCCGAAGCGCAGAAATACCAGATCGCCCGCGACAAGGAATTTGCCCGGCTCGAGCAGGAGCGCGAAATCCAGATCCGCATGGCCGAGCAGGCAGCCCTGATCGCCCAGCAACAGGCGGACCGCGAGCGCGAGGCCGAGCAGGCCAAGATCGTTGCCCAGCAGAAGATCCGCGAGGCGGACATCTCTTCCGGCCAGGTGGTCAAGGAAAGGGAGATCGCCACCGCCCTGGCGGTGGAAGCGGCGGCCGTGGAAAAGGCCAAGCAGATCGCCCTGGCCGAGCAGGCCCGCGACATTGCGGTGTCCTTGAAGAGCAAGGAAAAGTCCCAAGCAGACGCGGCCGCCGACGAGGCCCGCGCCGTGGCGGCCAAGGCCGCGGAAGAAGTGGCGACATCGCGCCAGACGGCCATTGCCGAACGTGAAAAGGCCATCCAGCTGATCGAGGCCCGCAAGGCCGCCGAGCAGCAGGCCATCAGCATCACCGTGGCGGCCGAGGCGGAAAAGGCGGCGGCAGCGGACCGTGCCGCGGCCCTCAGGATCGCGGCCGAGGCGGAGGCCGAAAAGGCCCGCGTCAGCGCCAAGGGCCTGGCCGATTCGGAAAAGCTGCGGGCCGACGCGCTCGCGGCTACCTACAAGGTGGAGGCGGAAGGCAAGCGCTCGGTGAACGAGGCCAGCAATACGCTGTCGCCCGAGCAGATCGCCATGCAGGTGCGGATCAAGCTGATCGAGGCCCTGCCCCAGATCATCGCCGAAAGCGTCAAGCCGATGCAGAATATCGACGGCATCAAGATCCTGCATGTCGATGGGCTGAACGGGAACGGTGCGGCCGGCACCAATGGCGAGACCGTCGCGGCCAATGGCGGGCTGGCTGACCAGGCAGTCGCGGCGGCCCTGCGCTATCGCAGCCAGGCCCCGCTGATCGACGCGCTGATGAGCGAATTGGGCATTTCCGGTGGAACGCTGGACGGCATGGCCAATGCCGTCACGCAGGCAGCGGCTCCAGAGCCGAAGACCCGGAAATAGCCTCGCAGGCGCAGCAGGCAGTCGACTGCCCTCGGTATCGTTCCGCGGGCAGTTGGGATAGTGGCGCCGATGATGCCTTTGCGGCTAGTGCTTGGTCGCCCTCACATCATACTCGGCGGTCGCCTCGCCCGATACCGGGTCAGTAACGCCGAGGTCGCCGCCAAGGTCCTCGAGCATCGAGCGCATGCCGTCGAGCGAGCGGATCATGGCGGGTCGCGCCTTGACGATGCTGTCGTAATCATCCCATTCGCCCAGCACGCAGTAGTCGCGCTCGCCGGTCTTGACCAGGCTGAAGCGGTGCATGCCGGCGGCCTTGAACTCATCGCCTGCCGATTTCAGCATGGCGTCGTGATGGGCAATAAACGCGTCTTCATAGCCGGGTTTCACCCGCATACGCACGATATTATAGGCCGTCATTCAGGGCCTCCCATGTTGACCGCCCGGGCCGCCCACGCGACCCGACGCGGAGCTTTTGTTTTACGTCCGGCGCGAGGGCAATCACAGCAGCGATGCTGACGCAAAGGCAAGCTCGGCCGGGCTGTCCGGGGATGCTCGCCCAGGCCAGAAAATCGCGTGATGGGGGCTATGAAAACGATTGATTAGACAGAGTTGAGCCTCGGCTGTAGCAGTCGACCCTCGTCGGAGGGGGATCGAGATGACAGAGGCGCGCCTACCCGTGACGACCTTGCTGGGTACCAGCATGTTCTTTTCCGGCGTCACCTATGCCGCCACCATGCCCTATGCCTCGCTGGTGGGTGTGGACACGCTAGGAATGGCGCCGGGGTTCTTCGCGGCGGTGATGAGCACGGGCGCCATATGCGGCACCTTTGTCTCGCTTGGTCTGGGCTATCTCTCCGACAAGCTGCCGGACCGCCGCATCCTGGTGCTGATCACGGCGCTGGCGGGCATCCTCGCGCATGGGCTTATCTATCTCTTCCCCTCGCAAGTGAGCTTTGCCATCGCCATGGGGCTGATCATGCCGCTGGCCGGAGCCTGCTATGGGCAGAGCTTCGGCTATGTCCGCGTTTTCTATCTCAGGCACCGGCCGGACCGGGCGGACTTCATGGTCACGAGCCTGCGGACTGTGTTTACGCTGGCCTGGATCATTGTGCCGCCACTGGCCGGCTGGGTCGCTGCCGCGTTCAGCATCTTTGATATCTATCTGGCTTCGGCGCTGAGCTACGCCGCCATGGCCGGCATTTTCGCCCTGCTCATGACGGACCGCAGGACCGCGGTGCAAATGCCCGTGCCGGTGCGGGCCGAGGGGGCATCGCTGCTATCTGTATTCGAGCTTCGTCCGGGTGTGCTGGCAGGCCTTGCCGGGCTGATCGTCATGGTCGGGGCCATGCGGCTCCTCACATTGGCAGTCTCGCTCTTCATCGTCAGCGACCTGGGTGGAACGGTGACCGATGTGGGCTTCTATGCCGGGATCACGGCCGCCGTGGAAGCGCCCTGCATGCTGCTGCTGGCCTGGCTGACGACGCGGCTGAGCAAGGAAACCATCCTGGCGGCGGCGGGGCTGGTGATGGCCGTGTTCATCGGACTGACCAGCATTTTGACAAGCATGACAATGCTTTACGGGCTCTTGCTGCTCAATGGTCTGGGAACAGCCGCGCTGATGAGCGTCAACATTCCCTATGTCCAGGACGCCATCAAGGGCCGGATCGGGCTTTCGACGTCGCTCATGGATATCGTCGCGATCGCGGCCAATTTGCTGGGTGCAGCCGGGTTCGGCGTGCTTGCTTCGGGTGGCAATTACCGGCTGGCGCTGGCGGTTGCAGCGGCGCTTTCGGTGGTGGGCGCCGCCATCATGGCGTTTGGCAACCTGGAACGTTTGGGCCGGCCGAAACCGGCCCTCACCTGATCACTCGGACGCGCGATTCTTCTTGTGATCCTTGGACTTGGCCTTCTTGGCAGGGCGTTCCCCGACTTCGGCGGGCTTGGCCCATTTGGGCTTGCCCTTGTCCTTGGCGAAGGTCTTGTCCTTTGCCGGCTTGGCCTCGCGCGGGGGTCGCGGGGTCTCCATGAATGCCTCGAAGTCATCTGACTTAGGCTTGCCATAGCGTTGTTTTCTATCGGCTTTTTCTGGCCGGGGCTTCATCGGGTCATACTTTTCCGGCGGGCCGGGCGGGCGGCGCTTGGAGATCGGGCGCTCCGGGCGTTCTCCGGGACCTTCGACGGCGTTGATGTGGACGCCCTTCTCGCCGGTGCCGTTGGTTCCGACATTCCTGAGGAAGCTGTCGACCTTGTCGGCGGCGACCTCGAAGATGGTTTCGGTGTCGAAAATGCGAATGGAACCAATGCCTTGCTTGGTGACACCACCGGCCTTGCAGATCATCGGCAGGAGCCAGCGCGGCTCCGCGCGCTGCTTGCGGCCGAGATTGACCTTGAACCAGGACCCACCGGCAAAAGCCTCGCGGGTGCGGGGTTCGCGGGGTTCGTCGAAGACCGGGACATTGATGTCCTCGGGGACGGCGCGAGCCTGCATCTGCATGCGCAGGTAGGCGGCGGCGAGCGCCTCGGGGGACCAATTTGCTAGCAGGCTGCTAACGTTAGGCGCCTCCTCATCGGTGATTGGGTCACTGAGAAGCGAACTGGTGAGAACGGTCTCGATGTAGCGCGCATCGATTTCGGCCGCGGTGGGGGGCGCCAGCATCTGGGCGTCGATCTTGGCGGTCCGCAGGATGGACTGCGCGACGCGCTTGCGATGGGTCGGCGAGATGACGACGCAGGTGCCCTTGCGGCCGGCGCGGCCGGTGCGGCCCGAGCGGTGCAGGAGCGTCTCGGCATTCATGGGCAGTTCGGCATGGATGACGAGGTCGAGATTGGGAAGGTCGATGCCGCGGGCAGCGACGTCGGTGGCGACGCAGATGCGGGCGCGGCCATCGCGCATGGCCTGGAGGGCATTGGTGCGCTCGGACTGGGTAAGTTCGCCCGAGAGGGTGACGACGTCGAAGCCGCGATTGTGAAGGCGGGCCGAGAGGTGCTTCACCGCCTCGCGGGTCGAGGCGAAGACGATGGTATTGGTGCTCTCGTACCAGAGGAGCGTGTTGATGACGGCATTCTCGCGCTGGTCGGCGGGCACGACCATGAGCTTGTAGTCGATATCGGCATGCTGCTCGCCGGAACTGGTGGCGGTGATGCGCAGGGCGTCGTTCTGGAAGGTCTTGGCCAGTTCGGCGATGGGGCGCGGGACGGTGGCCGAGAACAGCAGGGTCCGGCGATCCTCGGGCGCGGCGGCGAGGATGAATTCGAGGTCTTCACGGAAGCCGAGGTCGAGCATTTCGTCGGCCTCGTCGAGGACGACGGCGCGCAGGGCCGACATGTCGAGGGCGCCGCGGGTGATGTGGTCGCGGAGGCGCCCCGGGGTGCCGACGACGATATGGGCGCCGCGTTCCAAAGCCCGGCGTTCGGTGCGCTGATCCATGCCGCCGACGCCGGCAGCGGTCTGGGCGTGCATTTCGGCATAGAGCCAATCAAGTTCGCGGCGAACCTGCATGGCCAGTTCGCGGGTGGGGGCGATGACGAGGGCCAGCGGCGCGCCCGGAGCGGGCAGGATCAGGTCGTCGCCGAGCAGCGTCGGGGCGATGGCCATGCCGAAGGCGACGGTCTTGCCCGAGCCGGTCTGGGCGGAGACGAGGAGATCGCGGCCATCGGCTTCGGGCTCGATGACGGCGGACTGCACCGGGGTGAGGCTGTCATAGCCCTTGGCTTCGAGGGCGCGGGCGATGGGGGCGATGATATTTTCAGGCAGTGACATGCGGGGCTTTCAAAAGAGGAACGGCCCCGGCAAGCGCGATGCCCACTCCCAAAACTCCGGGACATCTTCGCTCGAAAAGGGCGGTTGGTTGTGTGTGGCTCCGCGACAGTGCTGGAGCCAGGGTCGCGCCGGTTATAGCACGATCAAGCAAAAAGGCCGCCCGGCGGGCGGCCTGGTGTCTGGGGTGGCGGAGACATCGGCCCGGCCCTTCGCATGGCTCAGGGCGTTCGCCCCTCAAATCGCTCCACCGGAGCGATTTGCCGGCTGGCTAGGTCAGCCGTCGGGTCTCACCCAACGATTTCGTCGTCGGTGAAGAAGAACTTGATTTCCTGGGCAGCGGTTTCGGGAGCGTCCGAGCCGTGGACCGAGTTTTCGCCGACCGAGAGGGCGAAGAGCTTGCGGATGGTGCCTTCAGCGGCATTGGCCGGGTTGGTGGCGCCCATGATTTCGCGGTTCTTGAGGATGGCGTTTTCGCCTTCCAGGACCTGCACGACGACCGGCGAGGCGATCATCTGCTCGACCAGTTCACCGAAGAAGGGGCGTTCCTTGTGAACCGCGTAGAAGCCTTCGGCCTGAGCGCGGGTCATGTGGATCTTCTTCATGGCGACGGGGCGCAGGCCGTTCTCTTCGAACTTGGCGACGATCTTGCCGATCAGGTTGCGGCGGACGGCATCGGGCTTGATGATGGAGAAGGTGCGTTCGATCGCCATGGCGGTCATATCCTGCATTTGCTTGGAAAAGGTGGCGCCTTGTAGCGGGAGCGTGTGTCGGGCGCAAGACGCCAAGATGCCGCCGCTTCAGCCCCTGGGCGCGAGGCAGTCGGCCTGGCCTTCGGTGGCTTCGATCACGCCA
>CBFGPB010000169.1:0-5710 GCA_965650545.1 uncultured Devosia sp.
GGGGAGGGATCAAGGGTGGGGGTTAGGCTCAGAGGCAGCTCAGAAAGTCTCGGCCAGGTGCCGCACCTTGAGTGACCCGGCCAGATCAGCCGACGTGACCGTGGCACCATGGCGGGGAACAAAGGTCAGTTCCACCGGCTGGCCGGGCAGCAGCGTAATCGCGTTGTCGGCGAAATAGCCCGGCACATCCACTGTCGCGGTGGCGAAGAAGGCGGGCCGGTCGCTTTCAAGCGTCAGCACCGGGGCGCCGTCGCGGTCCGACCATTGGGTGCGGATCGTTGCCCCGACCAGTTCGTAGGCCTTGTAGGGCTTGGGGAAATAGTCGTTGGCGCCCAGCACCTTGCCGTGTGCATCCTTCCAGGTGAAGTAGAGGAATTCATCCGCAGCGAGGTCGCCGAAGGGGATGTCCGCCACCGTGATGGCCGCATCCGGGCCGACGGCCGAATTGCCGGAGAAGATCACGCGGCTCTCGCCGGTCACCTTGACGGCCCTCACTTCCAGCGCGATCGAAACCGGCTTGCCGGTATCGTTGATGGCGCGCAGGGCAATCTGGTCGGGCAATTGCCCTTCCACTGGCGTGCCGCGCGAATTGGTCTCAACCTCGGCGATCCGGGGCACAGCGACCACATTGACCGGCAGGTAGAAGCGGCGCGCCATGTAGTGCATCAGCTTCCACTGCCCGCCATAGTCGAGGCTCGACCAGCTGGCCACCGGCCAGATGTCGTTGATCTGCCAGTAGAGCGTGCCCATGCAGCGCGGCTTGGTGGAGCGCCAGTATTCGATGGCGGTCTTGATCGCCAGGCCCTGCTGGATCTGGGACAGGAACACCATCTGGTCGAAGTCGCGCGGGAAGCGGAAGTAGCGCGTCATGGTTTCGAGAATGCGCGCATTGCCGCCGGCATTGCGCTGGTGGTTTTCCATGACCGGCGAGGATGGGTTGCGGTCCTTGGCCTCCGAGAAGGTCTCGATGACATTCATCGAGGTGAAGGACTGGAAGCCGAATTCGGAAGCGAAGCGCGGATTGACCGTACGGTAGGCTTCAAAGCTCTTGGCCGAGTGCCAGACATCCCAGTAGTGCAGGTCGCCGCGGGTGTCGGAATGCCAGCCATCGGAGAAATCCATATAGCCCAGCGAGGGCGAGGACGGCCAGAAGCGACGGGCCGGGTCTTCGTCCTCGACAATGCGGTGCAGCATCGAGTTGAGCCGGTCGTAGTTGGCGATGTAGCGTTCCTTGTCGGCCTTGGTTTCGGGATACCAGGTGAGCGAGCCGATGACCTCGTTGTCACCGCACCAAAGTGCGATGCAGGCATGGTGGCTGAGGCGGCGGACCTGCTGGGTGATTTCAGTCTCGACGCTTCTGAGGAAGGTGCGATCAGACGGATAGCTCATGCAGGCGAACATGAAGTCGTGCCAGATGAGGATGCCCAGCTCGTCGCAGAGGTCATAGAACCAGTCCGGTTCATACTGACCACCGCCCCAGATGCGAAGCATGTTCATGTTGGCAGCCCTGGCGCTCTCCAGGAGGTCGCGCACCACGGCCGGTGTCGCGCGGCTGGGGATAGCGTCTGCCGGAATCCAGTTGGCGCCCATCATGGTGATGTCGCGGCCATTGATGCGGCACTTGAAGGTGTGGTCGATCTCGTCCTTTTCGACGACCCAGTCGAGCCGCCGGAGGCCGATCTTGCGGGTCGTGACTTCGCCTTCAAGATTGGTCGTCAGTTCATAGAGCGGCTGGGCACCCTGCCCCGCCGGCCACCAGATCTTGGGGTCCCGGATGGTGACGTTGTGGGTGAAGACATTCTCGCCCTTTTGCACCACGACCTTGTCGGTGATGACCTGTCCGTCGATGCTGTGTTCGAGTTCAACCTCGCCGTGAGCAAAGGCGAAAAGGCGAGTCTGTATCGAGAGTTCGACCGAGTTCTCACCATGGACCTGGTCAACCTGCACGCTCTCCTGCCGGGCGAGGCGCGCCTTGCGGAGGCTCATCGTGCCATAGACGCCGATGGGCATCAGGCAGATGCCCCAATCCCAACCCGCATGGCAGGCCGCCTTGCGGATGAAGTTCATGTGGATGCCCTTCAGGCCATTGGTCTGGTAGTTCTTGGTGAAGGGGATCGGAAAGGGATGGGCGTCGGCACGAGCCTTGGCGACGTCGGGCGCGATGGCGAATTCGATGCGCAGCGTGTTCTCACCCTCGTGGACCTTGCCGGTCACGTCGATATCGTTGCGCACGAAGCTGTTGTCGGTCCGCGCGATTTCCTCGCCGTTGAGGACGATGGTGGCGATACAGTCGACCTCGGCCAGCGTCAGGGTGAGATAGCCATCGATATCGGCCGCCGAAGCGCTGAAGCGGCGTTCCACCGACCAGGCGGTCTCGTTGACCCACATCACCACCTTCTCGTTCTCGCCGAAATAGGGATCGGGGATCAGGTCGGCGGCGAGCAAGGCATGGTGGACATCACCCGGCAGCGTCATGGTCGTCGCGATGTCCCGCGCCGGCGCAGACAAGGTGTATTCGCCGCCCAGATCGAGGGCGGAATTGTGGGCAGTGATGGCCATGGGACAGTCCTCCGGGATCGGCTGGGGCCGATGTGGAATGGCAGATACCAGTCTCTGCAATCGATTTCAATGCAACGTTACAATGAAATCGTCGCCGAACGCTTCGGAGTCGATCCCTCGCCACGAAAGCCTGCAAAGCGGCACCGATCTGCGTTGATTCCGGAAACGTTTTTACCAATTCATTAGGGTTTGCGCGGATAGGCTTCCGCCATGAGGGGCCAACCACATGTCCGTGCTGCGGCGCATCACTGATATTTTCTCGGAGCGGTGCGACTCGCCGGAACTGGTCTTGGCGCAGTGGCGCGCACTTAGCCGCCAAATTCCTCTGCTCTACGCAATGCTGGTGTCCAACACGGTGATCCTGGCCTGGACCCACCACGGGACCGCACCGGTTGAACTGACGCTCTACATTCCGGCCCTGCTGACAGCCTTGAGCCTGGTCCGCTCCACGACCTGGTGGCTGTCGCGCCATCGCGAGCTGGATGCCGAAAAGGCCCGGGCGAGCCTGAGGGCCATGATCTGGGTCGGCGCCGCCCTGTCAATCGGCTTCACCGCCTGGAGCTTTGCCATCTTCCCCTATGGCGACGCCTATCTGCGCTCGCAGGTGGCTTTCTACATGGGGATCACCACGATCGGCTGCATGTTCTGCCTGATGCATGTGCGGGCGGCCGCCCTGGCAGTGGGCATCTGCGTATTGGGCCCCTTCATGGTCTTCTTCTCCGCCTCCGGCGAGCCGACCCTGTTTGCCATTGCCATCAACATGGCCCTGGTCATCGCCGTCCTCCTCATCATCCTCCTGGGCAACAGCCGGGATTTTGCCGACCTCGTCGCGTCGCGCCAGGCCATAGCCAAGCGCCAGGACGAAACGCAGCGTCTCTCGGAAGAGAACCATCGCCTCGCCAATATCGACAGCCTGACCGGCATTCCCAATCGCCGGTCCTTCGAGCGCAAGCTCGAGCAACTGCTGGCCACCGCGCAGTCCGAGGGACGCTCCATTGCCGTTGCGCGGATCGACATCGACAATTTCAAGTCCGTCAACGAGGTCTTCGGCCAGATCACCGGCGACCTGGTTCTGGTCGAAGTGGCGCACCGGCTCAATGTGATCAAGCGCCCCAACACCGTGCTGGCCCGGCTCGACGGGGACAATTACGCCCTGATCATCACCGAGGGCTATGAAGACGAAGCGGGCTATCTCGACTGCGGCCAGCGCATTGCCGACGCCCTGCGCCCATCCTTCGATATGCCCTTGGGGGTTGTGCGCATCACCGCCTCGGTCGGCATGGCCGTATCCGGTCCCGGAGACACGGCCGAGACCCTGTTCGACCACGCCGATTATGCGACCTGGACCGCCAAGCACGAAAAGCGCGGCGGTTGCGTCATCTTCAACGAGAGGCACCTCAAGAACCTGCGCAAGTCGCGCCACATGGAGCATCTGCTGCATACGGCCGACCTCGACGACGAAGTCTATATCCTGCTGCAGCCGCAATTCGACGTGTCGGTGGGCGAGACCATCGGCTTTGAGGTCCTGGCACGCTGGCGCAGCCCGGTCCTGGGCGAGGTCTCGCCCGTCGATTTCATCCCCATGGCGGAGCGCACCGGCCAGATCAACCGGATCACCCAGGCCGTTTTGCGCAAGGCCATTGCGGTCACCGCGGAATTGCCGCGCAGCATTCGCCTCTCGGTCAATCTGTCGGCCCATGACATCGGCTCGCCCTCGGCCATCGAACAGATCGTGGCCCTCTGCGCCAGGTCCGCCGGCCCCTGCCGGATCGATTTTGAGATCACCGAAACCGCCATCCTGCGGGACCTCAAGCAGGCCAACCAATCGCTGCTGACGCTGCTGGGCCTGGGTTCGCGCATCGCGCTCGATGACTTCGGCACCGGTCATTCGAGCCTCACGCACGTTCAGAAGCTGCCGCTGCACCGCATCAAGATCGACCGCAGCTTCGTCGCCGAGGTCAATGACGATCCGACCAGCCGGGCCATCGTCAAGACCATGATCGACCTCTGCCGCAATCTGGGCATTTCCTGCGTCTTCGAGGGCATCGAGACCGAAGAGCAATTGCACAGCCTGGTGGAACTGGGGGGCAGCATCATGCAGGGCTACCTCTTCGGCCGCCCGATGGCGCCAAACCAGATCCCCGAATATCTCAAGCGCGAACGCGGACTGCAGCACCTCGAAGGCCGCGCGGCCAGTTGAATTGAGAAGGGCGGAACCGAAGTCCCGCCCTTTGGTCTATTGGACCACGGCAGCATCGAGATCGAGGAACCCACCCGACTGGCGTTCCCAGAGCATGGCATAGTGCCCGCCCGAGGCCAGCAACTGGGCATGGCTGCCTTCCTCGACGATCCGCCCCTTTTCCAGCACCACCAGCCGGTCCATGGCGGCAATGGTGGAAAGGCGGTGGGCAATGGCGATCACCGTTTTGCCCGCCATGAGCCGGGTCAGCTGCTCCTGGATGGCCGCTTCCACCTCGCTGTCGAGTGCCGAGGTCGCCTCGTCCAGCACCAGGATCGGGGCGTTCTTGAGCAGCACGCGGGCAATGGCGACGCGCTGGCGCTGCCCGCCCGAGAGCTTCACGCCCCTTTCGCCCACATGAGCGTCGTAGCCCCTGCGGCCCTGCGGATCGACCAGACCCATGATGACGTCGTGCACATTGGCCTGTTCGGCCGCCCGGATCATCTCCTCGTCGGTCGCGTCATGGCGACCATATTTGAGGTTCTCGCGCACCGAACGATGCAGCAGGGATGTATCCTGGCTGACCAGGCCGATGGCGGCCCTGAGGCTTTCCTGGGTCACCGAGCGGACGTCCTGCCCATCGATCCGGATCGCCCCGTCCTGCACGTCGAACATGCGCAGGGCCAGGTTGACCAGCGTCGACTTGCCCGAGCCCGAACGTCCGACGAGGCCGATCTTCTCGCCCGGCGCGACCGAGAGGCTGAAGCCGTCGATGACCGAGCCCTCCTTGCCGCGCCAGTAGTTGAAGTGGACCTTGTCGTAGTCGATCCCACCCGCCTTGACCTCGAGCGGCTTGGCGTCCGGCGCGTCGAGCATGGTCAGGGGCTGGGCGATGGTGTCCATCGAGTCCCTGGTCGTGCCGACCTGGCGGAAGATGTTGGAGCCGATTTCGAGGATCCAGCCGCTCATGTT
>CBFGPB010000170.1:0-5646 GCA_965650545.1 uncultured Devosia sp.
GGAATCGATGCAGTCGACCCTGCGTCAGGCCCGTCAGGACAAGTCCTTCCAGACCTCGTCCTATCCGCTGACCCCAGCCGACGTGACCACCGGCGTTACCTCTGACGTGCTGGCTGACGCCAAGCTCCTGACCTTCACCGGCGGCGCCTTCGGCGACGGCATCAGCGAAACCATCGGTCTGATCGGCGGCGCAACTGCCACGACCGAACTCGGCGCATCGGCTGCCACTTTCGACCTCAACGAAGCCGGTGACGGCCTCGACTTCACCATCGCCCTCAATGGTGGCGCTGCCACCGCCGTGACCGTTCGCGGTTCGGCCGGTGCCAATACCATCACCGTGGACGCTGGTGCGACCTCTTTCACCATGGACGTTGCCAACGGCGCTGCCGTGACCCGTGACGAACTGATCGAGGCGCTCAATGGCGGCTTCGAAGCTGTCAACATGGATGTCACCGTCGCCAACGATGGCGGCAACCTGACCTTCACCGGTCCCAAGGCCGATGCCTACGGTGACGCGGCCGTGGCGATTGCCGGCGGTGCCGTCGTTGACGGTGGCGCTGGTACGGCGGTTACGCTCGCGGACTTCGGCTTCTCCGCCGCCACTCCGACGCAGACCACCACCAAGGAATACGTAGCCAAGACCGTTGACGAACTGGTCACCGAGATCAACAACCAGAGCGGCGTGTACTTCGGCAAGATCCGCGCGTCCAACGACAATGGCAAGCTGCGCATCGAGAACCAGTCCACCCAGGACCTCGATGTCGACGGCATCACCGCTGGCGGCGCGATCAATGGCACGGCAACGGGCAACAGCACTATCCTCGGCAACTCCGTCCGCGCCGGTCTGACCAGCCAGTTCAACGAACTGCGTGACCAGCTCGACAAGCTCTCCGACGACGCCTCGTTCAACGGTATCAACCTGTTGCGCGGCGACAAGCTGACCATCACCTTCAACGAAACCGGCACCTCGGCCATCGACATCCAGACCGAAAATGGCGAGACGGTCAATGCCTTCAATCTTGGCGTGCCGACCCAGCTCGAGGAAGAACAGCTCGACAGCGACGTCACCATCGACGGCCTGCTGACCGATGTGAAGGCAGCGCTGGACGAGGTCCGTTCACAGGCGTCGACCTTCGGCTCGAACCTCTCGATCGTGCAGAACCGCAAGGCCTTCACCGAAGCGATGATCAACACGCTCGAAACCGGTGCCGGCAACCTCACCCTGGCCGACATGAATACGGAAGCGGCGAACCTGCTGGCCCTGCAGACCCGCCAGCAGCTCTCGCAGAACTCGCTCTCGCTGGCCAGCCAGGCCGATCAGTCGATCCTGCAGCTGCTGCAGTAAATCGCTTACCACTCGGACTTTAGAAGGCGGGCCAAAAGCCCGCCTTCGTTGTTTTCGCCGCAATCTCGGGCTAGACAGAATCGGTACCGCAACCAGACGAGGGCGAGGCCAGGATGGCGCTCAAGGTCGAACTCAAGCCGGGCGAAAAGCTGCTCGTCGGCAATTGCATCATCACCAATTCCGACCAGCGGACGCGGCTGTTCATCGACGGCCATGCCCCGATCCTGCGCGAGAAGGACATCCTGACCTCGGAGACGGCCAATACGCCGGCCAAGCGCATCTACCTGGCCGTGCAGCTGATGTATATCGACAACGACACGGCCCGCGCGCAGGAAACCTACAGCGAGATGTCGAGAGACTTTGTGGCCGCAGTGCCCAGTTCTCTACCGATTGTCGACCAAATCAATAACGAGATATTAACCGGGTCCCTGTACAAGGCTCTGAAGGCTGCACAGCGCCTTATCGAATACGAACAGGACCTGCTGAACCATGCATCAAACCGGCGCCCAGGCGTACCAGCAGACGGCGAAGGTCGTTGAATCTCCACGCCAGCGTGAATCGGCCCTGCTGATGAAAGCAGCGGCCGGCCTGCAGAAGGTCAAGGACGAATGGGAAACCTCGACCCAGGAAGAACTGCGGTCCGCCCTCACCTTTAATCGCAAGCTCTGGACCATCTTCATGTCGGCCGTCACCCAGGACGACAGCCCCCTCCCCGCGGAAATCCGCCAGAATATCGCCAATCTGGGCATGTTCGTGATGAACCAGACCCGCGAAATCCTTTACGAGGGCGTGCCCCAGGCCGAACAGCTCACCGTCCTCGTGCAGCTCAACCGACAGATTGCGGCGGGCCTGCGCGGCATGTAAGCCGCTGGACCGTTAAAGACGAAAAGCCCCGCTTCGGCGGGGCTTTTCTTTTTGGGCGGCCTTGGGATGCATGGAGCCTGTGCCGATACCTGGACACCCCAAGATGCCGTCCTCGGGCTTGACCCGAGGACCAGTTTCCGCGCGCGCATTGTGGGTGTCCTGAGGGGCCCTCGCGTCGAGCCCGAGGGCGGATCGGTGGGTGGAGCGCATGTGCGTGCGTGTGCCAGCACCCCCACCCTTGGTCCCTCCCCACAAGGGGGAGGGGGGACGACGAACACCGGCAGTTCAGTGTTGCGCCTCCCTCCCCTTGATGGGGAGGGAATGAGGGTGGGGTGACAGATACCACCCGTACAATTTTGATATTCAGGGTGGCCCTCGGGTGGCCCCTCGGCGCGAACGCCGAGACTTCGGAGCCTTAGAGGTAGTTGACCAGGCTCAGCTGGCTCACCATGGCCGTCATCTGGTAGCTGGCCGTCAGCCGGGTCTGGAGCGCCAGGATCTCCATGGCGACCTCTTCCTTGTTGATGGTTTCCACATCGCTCAGGAGGTTGTCGAGCTGGGCCTTGTAGTTGGTATGCCGGTCGGCAGCGGCATTGATTGCCGCGCGGGCGACGCCAAGCTCCATGGTGATGAGCTCGATGGAACCGCGCTCCGCATTTCGCCCCTCGGACAGTTCGAGCTGCTGCCGCCGCGCCATGGCATCAAAGCGCGCCTTGGCCGGGTTGAGGTTGACCGAATTGGGATCGGGCGCGTTGGTGATTTCGGGATAGGTTTCCACGGTCATGGCAGCCATGGAGCGGATCATGCGCAGGTAACCGCTCTCATTGGCCTGCATGCCATAGGCCACGCGCCCGGAATCCTCGACCGCGGCGGTCACCGACTGGCGCGGATTGCCCTCGGCGGCGGCTGCGGCCTCCGTCACCGAGCGGATCATGGCCTTCTCGAAATTCTCGGCCGAGGCTGCCTCATTGGCGCCGATGGTGAATTGCCCCGGCCCCGCCTTGCCGGTCACTGCCGTCAGGGTGACATTGCGGGTCGTGCCATTGGGCTCGGCCAGGGTCACCGTGACGCTGTCGCCCGCGGCCAGAGCAAAAGTATCGTCGAAGACCACGGACATCGAAGCCGGATCGCCCGGCGTATGCGTCGCCGTCAGGGCGCCCGCGTTGGTGACAGTGGAACTGACCCCGGTGATCTGGAAGCCGTGCGCAGAAGAAACCGGAATGTTTTCGGTCAGCGTCACCGTCTCGGCGGCGCGCGCCGGGGTCAGCCGCCCGAGGCCGACCTGCGAGACGGCTGCCGTTTCGCCGCTATACCACATGACCGTGTCGGTCTTGGTCGCGACCCGCAGGCTGGTGGCGGTGAAGGGATCGGCGCCGTTGACGCGCAATACCGGCTCGCCAGCCGCGTTGAAGAAGTTCTGGGACGCGGCAAAGGTGGATGCCGCCTTGAGTTCGCTCTCCGCCTTCTCCTTGAGCGTCGCCTTGAGGGCGTTGTCGAAGTTCGTGGCGGTGTCGAGCGTGGCCGTCAGCGGGGCATCGCCGATGATAAATTCATTTGTCGCGCCAGTGGCATTGGCCGCCGAAACAGCCTTGAGCGTGATCTGGGTCTCTGTTCCGTCGGGCAGCGTGAACCCCAGGGTAATGCTGTCGCCTTCCGCCACAGTGCCCGGGTCGCCCGGGAAGGTGAAATCCACATCGGCGGGGGACGCCGCCAGGTCCGAGGCGATGGTGATATTCGCCCCGATGGCCGAAACCGTCGAGAGCTTGAAGCCGAAAGGATGGTTGCCATCTTCAGCGAGGGTGACCGTCACCGGATCGCTCGGCAGCGCCGGCGCGGCGGGCGCCAGGACGGTTGTCAGACGCCCCTGCTCCAGCGTGCCCAGATCGGCGGCCTGGCGCTCGGTGACCACGGTACGGTACCCTGCCCGGCCACCCGCGCCATCGAGCAGTTCGGACGTCGTCGGCAGCGGGGCATTGTCGGTCCTCGACCCGCCGAACAGGTAGCGCCCACCGATATCGGCATTGAGCAGGGTGACCATTTCGTCCAGCCGCGCCTTGGAGAGGCTGGGGATAGTGGCCATGTTGATATTGTTCGACCCATACTGGCCCTGCACGGCCGAGTTGCGGGCCTCGCCCTCGATGGCGTCGAGCCGCGTGAGGGCATTGTCGTAAAAGCTCATGCGCAGGTCGACCTGCTCGATGCTGGCATTGTAGCCGGCAATCGTGGTGAGGCGCGAGCGCACGGACAGGGAGACCGGCAGGTCGCGGCCCATTTCCGACAGGGTCTGTGCCTTGGTGCCAGTGCCCAGCTGCATCTGCAGCGTGGCAAACTTGCCCTGCATCTTGGAGATGACCGAAAAGCCGGTCTGCAGGGGGAACATCGACTTGTTGACGGTGGTCATGGTCTAACTCCTCAAGTCGACGCAAACAGGGTGTCGAGCAGTTCCTTGACCACCGAAACCACGCGGGCATTGGCGGCATAGGCACTCTGCAACTCGGTCAGGCGGGCCATTTCCTCATCGAGGTTGACCCCGTATTCGCTCTCCATCTGGGTGGAGATGGTATCCAGCGTCAGCTGGCGGTTGTCCCGCGCGGTCAGGGCCGAACCGATCGTCGTACCCTGGTAGTTCAGCACTTGCTCGATGAGCTGCTCGACCGTGCCGTTGAGCTGATGCCGGCCCTCATTGGCGGCTGGTGTCGTACCGGAGACAAAGCTCATGGAGTTGAGCTGGTCGAGGATATATTCGGGCCGGGCCGCATCGCCCAAGGTGTGGTCGATATCGTACTGCACCAGCAGCCGATTGTCGGTGACGACGGCCGGATTGACCGAAATGCGGGCGGCAAAGCCGACAATCTGCGGCGGGTCGGTATCGAGATTGTCGGTAAAGGCCGAATTGCCCTGGTCCACGAACAGGGCCATGGCCAGATCGCCCTGCTGCATCCCCGTGGCCGAGCCGCGCGTGGTCAGGCCCGTGACGTCGCGGATACTGCCAGTGCCATCGTCCAGCACTTGCAGCACGCCGGCGCTGGGGCTGGTGATCGCCAGCCCGGGCAGCTTGGCCTGCAGGGTGGCGGCAGCCGTGGTCGCGTTCGACAGGTCCACCGAGATCACCCGCTGCCCGCTGGCATCGACAAAGTCCTCGCCATTGGTGCTGTTGACGATCCGCACACGCTGGCCGGCCCCGTTCTGCGTATAGGTCAGGAGGACATCGTTGCCCGGCTTGAGATGCGATATGTCGGCCGAAAGTCCTTCCGCGCCACCGCCACCGGTCGCCGCCGTGCCGGCCGTGGTAATCGTGTTGAAGGCCTGCGCCAGGCCAGCCGCGATTTCGTCGAGCTGGTTCTGCGCTTCGACCAGGATCTTGTCGCGCAATTGCACGAGGCCGGCGAGTTCGCCGCCCTGAAGCACGCCCTGCTGCACCAGGTCGATGGTGAGGC
>CBFGPB010000171.1:0-5617 GCA_965650545.1 uncultured Devosia sp.
ACCAATGGCGCCATGGCCGAAGGCATCAATGGCGTGCGCACGGTGCAGAACCTCGATCGCCAGAAGGTCAATTTCGACCTCTATGACGACAAGGCCTATCACAACCTCCGCACCCAGCTCACCGGCTCGAAATATGCCCAGGTCATGGTGCCCATCGTCGACAGCCTCACCGGCATTTCCATGGCCACGGTCGTGGTCGTTGGCGGCGCCATGGTGCTCAACGGTTCGCTCCAGGTCGGCGTCATCGTCGCCTTCCTCTTCTACATCCAGCGCTTCTTCGACCCGATCCGCTCGCTGACCATGCAATATTCGATCATGCAGCGCGCCATGACCTCGGGCCGCCGCATCACCGAAGTGCTCGACCTGCCCACGGTGATCGCGGACAAGCCCGATGCCATCAGGCTGACCGGCGACATGGACGGTTCGGTGGAATTCCGCGACGTGGTCTTCGGCTATGATCCGAACCGGCCTGTGCTCAAGAACGTGTCTTTCCGCGTCAATCCCGGCGAGACCGTTGCCCTGGTCGGCCCCACCGGCTCGGGCAAGACTTCGGCCATGGCGCTGGTGCACCGCTTCTATGAAGTGCAGGGTGGCGCCGTCGTCGTGGGCGGTCACGACGTGCGCGACGTCACCCAGGAGAGCCTGGGCGAACAGGTCGCCATGGTGCTGCAGGAGCCCTTCCTCTTCACCGGCACGATCTTCGAGAACATCCGCTACAACAAGGCTTCGGCCACCCGCGAGGACGTCATCGTTGCGGCCAAGGCGGTGGGCGCGCATGACTTCATCGCCCGCTTCGCCAATGGCTATGACACCATGCTGGAACAGCGCGGTTCCAACCTGTCGCTGGGTCAGCGGCAGCTTCTGAGCTTTGCCCGCGCCCTCGTTGCCGACGCGAAAATCCTCGTCCTCGACGAGGCCACCGCCAATATCGACTCCTATACCGAGCGGCAGATCCAGAAGGCGCTGGAAATCCTCTTGAAGGGCCGCACCGGCATGGTCATCGCCCATCGCCTCGCCACCATACGCGGCGCCGATCGCATCATCGTGCTGCAGAACGGCGAGAAGATCGAGGAGGGCAATCACGACCAGCTCATGGACCTGGGCGGACTCTATTCGCGCCTCTACAACATGAACTACGCCAGCTTCGACGACATTCCGGACGAACTGGTGGCGCAGGCCAATGCGAAGGCGGCGAGTACCTGAGGCACGCCGGATTCCCTCATCTCCCATTCATTGCGCCATGCTAGAAGATGCCAAACGGGAGCCTCATTCATGCGTCTGGTCTTCTTCTGTCTGCTTGCCTTTGCACCAGCCCCGGCCTTTGCCGAAGTCCTGACTCTTGGTGGAACCCTGGGCAGCCGCGAGATCATCGTGGAACTGACCCAGCCCAAGGACGGGGCCGTTGCGGGGCGCTACACTTTTTTCGATACCGGTGGCGATATCCCGCTGGTGGCCGTTTCCCACGACGACAAGAGCTGGGTGCTGAACGAAGAAGCGCCCTGCGGCGACGCCGATTGCGTCCTCGATGATAGCGCCAAGGTGCTCGAAGCGCCCATCGCCGCGACCTGGCAATTGACCTACGATCCTGAGACCTTCACGGCCACCGGCGCGCGCAGCGTCGCGGGCGGCAAGGCCAAGACCCAGCCATTGACGCTGAACGTTATTGCCTGGCGCGCTCTGGGTGAAAGCGAGCAGGCCACCGCCTTTGGTCTCCATGATCGCTCGGCGCAACTTTCCTACATGCATGACTGGCCGCTGGACTGGGCCAGCGCGCCCTACGAAATGGCACTCATGGATGTGCCGTTGACGGCAGCGGAGGAGCAGGCCATCGATGGCGCAACCTTCCACATGGTCACCGACCCGCGCACCAAATTCCCCTTTCCGCGCGCCGTGAGCTTTGCCGATGGTTCACCTGTTGAAGCCGCCAATGCCATTCTTGCCAATCGTCATGCCCGCATGAACCTGGCTGCCTTCGATTGCCTCGCCTTCCGCTATGCCAGCTATGGCGTCGACAGCGAATGGGGCATTCGCGGCGGCTTCCTGGGCGACTATGACAATGAATATGTGGAGTTGACCTACCTGTCCCCGACCCTGGTGAGTTGGACCCAGTCGGGCAGCCTGTGGTGCACCGGTGCTCACCCCTACAATCACTATGACAGCTACACCTTTGACGTGGTCACCGCCAAACCGCTCACCGGCAAGGAGATCATGGCCGACTGGGTGCCGCGCGAATGGGGCGCCGCGCCCGACGAGGTGGCCGATACCGACCTCGCCTTCGAGAACCCCGACGCCTATCAATGGGGGCCCGGCCCCGATCTCATCGCCTTCGTGCGCGACCACTTCGCGGACGATGTCCTGTCCGACGATCCCGAATTCGACGAGATGTGCTACGGCGACCAGGCCATTGCCGACCAGCTCGACATACGCTTCGCGGCGGGGCCTTCACTGGTCTTCACCGTCAACGGCTATCCCCATGTCATGTCTGCATGCATGACTGATCTCTTCGCCGTGCCGCTGGCCGAGGCAAAGCACCTGCTCAAGCCCGAGGCGCTGGCCAGCTACTTTCCGGAACTGGCGGACTGAGCACAGCGTCAGGTCGATCCACCGACCTTACTCCCTCCCCCTTGCGGGGAGGGTTGGGGCGGGGGGATGGCTCACTCGGTCGTAGTCGGTGAGACCTGACCCGCGGCACAACCCCACCTGGCCTCCCCGTCAAGGGGGAGGAGTAGGTCAGCGGCCCTACTCGCTATCCAGCTCCGGATAGATCAGCGCCGAGCATTGCCGGTTATTGGCATCGAGCTTGGCCTGGTCCTCGGCCGAAACCAGGCCGGTAAAGACCGGTTCCCACAGATCGTCCCGCTTCACGCCCTCGAGGCCACACTGGCAATATACGGCGCAGAGCGCCGCGGTGGTGCCACCCTGCTCGCAGGTCATCTGGCAGGAGTTGAGGAATTCGGTATCGCGGCTGGCCTCCTGCGTGCCCAAGGCAAGCGAGAGCGGCACCACTGCCGCCAGCAGGAGCGGCTGGTGCACGAGATAGATGACGAGGCTCCACCGCCCCATCCAGCCCAGCAGGCGCGCCAGCCTGCTGCGCGGCTGGATCGCGCCGAGCCTGGCTTCAACCGCCGTGCCGCGGATGAGCCGCATGGCCAGCACACCCAGCAGCACCACGCCGAACCAGGGAAAGACCGGGACCAGGTCATTGGTCGGTGGCGGCACGACCCAGAAGCCGATCCAGGAAAACACCTTCTCGTTGAAGAGCGGATCAGCGAAGCCGAAATGCAGCCCGATGACCAAAGCCGCGACGAGGCCCGTGAGCCAGAGCGGAGCAAACAGGAAGGGCAGGGCGAGGAGGCTGGTGAGCGCAATGGCATGCAGCACGCCGAAATAGACAAAGCTCTCGGGGAAGGCGAACCATGTGCCCAGCGTGATCAGCGCTGCGCCGCCCGCGACGAAGAGCCAGCGCCGCCAGAAACTGGTCCAGCGTATGCCATTGCCATGCCCGAGCACGAGGCCCACGCCCACCAGGACCATGAAGGCAAAGAGGATGGTCCGGGCAAAGGCCACCCAGGCCGGATCGAAGCCGACATCGGCTGCTATGAAGCCATAGAACCAGAGATCCCAGGAGAGGTGATAGATCACCATGGCAATGATGGCGACGCCCCGTGCGATGTCGATCACGGGCAGGCGGGGGTGTTTCTTCACCTCTCCCTCTGGGGGAGAGGTCGGCCGAAGGCCGGGTGAGGGGGCCTTCGGATCAAATACCATCTATCCTTCAAAGCCCCGCACCACGTTGAGAAATTCTTCCCCATACCGGTCCAGCTTGCCCTGGCCCACACCGGGCAGGTTCAGCATGTCATGCGGATGGGTGGGCTGGGCAAGCGCCATGGCCTTGAGCGTGGCATCGTGGAAGATGACATAGGGCGGCACGCCCTGTGCCTTGGCTAGGCGCGAGCGTTCGGCCCGCAAGGCCTCGAAGAGCGGCCTTGCATGTTCGGGCACATCGACAGAGCGGGCGAGCGCGCGCCGCACCTCGATGGATTTCTTCGGCCGGTCCTTGCGCAAGGTGACGCTGCGTTCCCGCTTGAACACGTCATGGGCGCCGGCCGAAAGCGTCAGCGCGCCATGGTTGGCGTGGTCGACCACGATCAGCCCCATGGCCGTCAATTGCCGGATCACCGATTGCCAGGCCTTGGGATCCAGTTCCGTGCCCTGGCCGAACACTTTCTGGTGCTGGTGGCCGAAGCGGGTGACCTTCTCGGTCTCCTTGCCCATCAGCACGTCGATGATGTGGGCCGCGCCAAAGCGCATGCCGGTGCGGTAGATGGCAGCCATGGCCTTGATGGCGGCCTCGGTGCCGTCCCAGCTCTCGACCGGCGACCGGCAGGTATCGCAATTGCCGCAAGGCTGAGGATAGGTCTCGCCGAAATGCGCCAGGATCGCCTGCCGTCGGCAGGAGGCGGTCTCGCAGACGCCCAGGAGGGCATTGAGCTTGCCGTGCTCGAGCCGCTTCACTTCATCGGGGGCATTGCCCTCGTCGATCATGCGCCGACGCTGCACCACGTCGGCCATGCCATAGCTCATCCACGCATCGGCCGGCTGCCCGTCGCGTCCGGCGCGTCCGGTCTCCTGGTAATAGGCTTCGATGGAGGCCGGCAGGTCCATATGCGCCACATAGCGCACATCCGGCTTGTCGATGCCCATGCCGAAGGCGACGGTCGCCACCAGGCACAACCCCTCTTCCTTGAGGAAGGCATCCTGGTTGGCCGAGCGCAGTTCCGCGCTCATCCCGGCATGATAGGGCAGGGCGCGGATGCCCTTGCCCGACAGCCAGTCGGCCACGTCCTCAACCTTGGCCCTCGAGAGGCAATAGACAATGCCGCTCTCTTGCCTGTGGCCGGAGAGAAACTCCAGCAGCTGCTCGCGCGGCTTGTCGCGCTCGACGATGGAATAGGAAATATTGGGCCGGTCGAAGCTGGTGGTGAACACCTTGGCCTGTTCCAGGCCCAGCCGCTCGATAATGTCCTCGCGCGTCGTCGGGTCGGCCGTGGCGGTCAGCGCAATGCGCGGCACGCCGGGGAAGAGTTCGACGAGGTGGATCAGCTCGCGATATTCGGGCCGGAAATCGTGGCCCCACTGGCTCACGCAATGGGCCTCGTCGATGGCGAAGAGCGCAATACGCGTATCGGCCAGCATATTGGCAAAGCCCGGCGTCGCCACGCGCTCGGGCGCCACATAGAGGAGGTCGAGTTCCCCGCGCCGCAGCTTGCGCCGAACCTCGGCGCTTTCTTCGGATGTGAGAGAGGAATTGAGCGCCGCCGCGGCCACGCCGGCCTGCTTCAGCGCTTCCACCTGGTCGCGCATCAGCGCAATCAGCGGCGAGATGACAATGCCCACGCCATCCCGGCAGATGGCCGGTATCTGGTAGCACATGGACTTGCCGGCGCCGGTGGGGAACAGCACCACGGCATCCCCGCCTCCGGTCACATGGTCGATGACATCGGCCTGCTGGCCGCGAAACGCCTTGTGTCCGAATATGTCGCGCAAGACCGCGAGCGGCGTCGGCCGCTCGTGGCGATGGGGCGAGAACAGGTCGAGCGACTCAATGGCTTCCACC
>CBFGPB010000172.1:0-5606 GCA_965650545.1 uncultured Devosia sp.
GTCGGCGGATCGATCGGCTTGGCCTTGATCGGGGTGGTGACGGAGGGAACGCAGATCGTGTCGGCCACGGTCGAGGTTTCGAGGCCGGCAATGGCGACGATGTCGCCGGCTTCACCCACTTCGATGGGCGCACGTTCGAGACCACGGAAGGCCAGAACCTTGGAGACGCGGCCCTTTTCGACTTCCTTGCCCTCGCGGTTGAGGGTGTGGATGGCATCGCCCGCCTTGACGGAACCCGACGCGATACGGCCGGTCAGGATGCGCCCCAGGAAGGGGTTGCGCTCGATGGTGGTGACCAGCATGCGGAACGGGCCTTCCTCGACGGTCGGCTCGGGAACATGTTCGACGACCTTGTCGAGCAGCGGGGCCAGGGTTTCCTTCGGGCCCGACGGATCCTCGGCCATCCAGCCCTGCTTGGCCGAACCATAGAGAACCGGGAAATCGAGCTGTTCGGAGGTGGCATCGAGGGCGACGAAGAGGTCAAAGACCTCGTCGAGCACTTCGAGGTGCCGCTCGTCGGACTTGTCGATCTTGTTGATGGCGACGATCGGGCGGAGGCCCTGGGCCAGCGCCTTGCCGAGCACGAACTTGGTCTGCGGCATCGGGCCCTCGGCGGCGTCGACGAGGATCACCACGCCATCGACCATGGAGAGGATACGCTCCACTTCGCCGCCGAAGTCGGCGTGGCCGGGCGTGTCCACGATATTGATGCGGGTATCCTTCCACATCAGCGACGTGACCTTGGCCAGGATGGTGATGCCGCGCTCGCGCTCGATGTCATTGCTGTCCATGGCGCGTTCTTCGACGCGTTCATTCTCGCGGAAGGAGCCGGACTGCTTGAGCAGCACGTCGATCAGCGTGGTCTTGCCATGGTCGACGTGGGCGATGATGGCGATATTGCGCAGGGACATCAGGGTCAGCCTTGTTGGCACGATCCACGAAACCGGCCCCACGGGAGTACTCTCGTGCGGGACGGTCAGGACGGACCATGCGGTATGGAATTGCCAGCGCCAAATACGGGAACGGCCCGGCAGTTTGCGCGGCTCTTACAGCAAGGGGGGCAAATTCACAAGGTTTCAATCTGCAGGGCGGGGTTGCAACCCCCCTCATCCGTCCAGTCAGGACCACGAAGTTCCGTCCTCGGGCTTGACCCGAGGACCGCTCACGGCAGCACGGTAGCGTCGGTGGGCGCGAATGTTGGCCCTCGGGTCGAGCCCGAGGGCGGCGCGGAGATGGGATCAGGTCGTGGCCCTACTTCAACGACCGCGGCAGGTCCCCCGATTGCCAGAGCCCCAGGCCAAAACCATCGGGATCCAGAAAATCGGCGCTCCAGCCGCCGGGGGCTTCGGAGACCGGGGTGACGATATTGACGCCCTTTTCAGCCAGTTCGGCGACGACATCGTCGATGCCACCCTCATCGAGTTCGAAGACGATGGCCGGGGTATTGCCGCGCACCCCGTCCATCTCGAAAAAGATGAGATCGGGGCCGTCTTCGATACTGGCCTGCAGCCAATAGGGCTCGGCCCCTTCCATGCGCTCGAGTTGCAGACCCAGCGTCTGATTGTAGAAGGCTTCGGTGCGGGCGATGTCCGCGACATAGAAGACAATGCTGACTTTTTTCGGCTTGAGACCCATGGCGGGCTCCTTTTGCTGATCGACAATGGCCTATTGCCGCGGATGGGCATTTTGTGAGCTGCGCACCACAAACAAATGTCCATCCGGATCGTGACTGGCAAAACTGCCGCCATGCTTGAGCAGGGCCGGCAGCAGGGCGTCGCGAATGCGGCCATAAGCGAGGTCGAGATGGAGCCCGGTCAGTTCGCCCGGCGCTGACAGGCCCCTGGCGACCAGATGCCGTTTGAGGGCACTGACCCGCTGGCGCAGGGCCGTGTCGGGAAGGCGCAGGAGCCAGGCGATCTCGCGGCGGTTGTGACCTGTCATGACCAGCGCCGCCAGGGTCCTGAGCGCCGGTGGCAATCCCTCCAGAATGTCGGGCAGGGCAAGATCCGCCCCTGACTGCGGCGCGGCGCGGGTTTGCTGCCAGAGGTGATCGCGGCGCTGGCTGCGCCGGGCGCCGCGGGCCGCCATGCGGGCACGGTTGCGCACCACGCCGCAAAGCCAGCGCTGGTTTTCGACATCGTCGAGATCGACGCGCCCCTGTTCGATCGCGATGAGCAGGGCATCCTGCACCACGTCCTCGGCCATGGCGGCCCCGGCCTCGCTGCGAGCAATCGTCTTCAACCTATAGTGGAACCCCGTGCGCATGGCACCAGAGTGACAGCCGCGACACCTGTCGGCAAGCGCGGGGCGATCAGGACGCCTTGCGCTCCAGCGGGTACTTGGCGGCCTCGGCATGCAGGAGATTGGCCAGGGCCTTGGGCTTCAATGGCGGCGAGAACAGGAAACCCTGGACTTCCGACACGCCATGCTCACGCACCATGGCCAGCTGTTCCTCGGTTTCCACGCCCTCGGCCGTCGTCGACATGCCCAGCGACTGGCCCAGCCCGATCACCGCCTTGATGATGGCCTGGCTGTCGGCGCGGGTGGTCAGGTCGCGCATGAAGGAGCGGTCGATCTTGATCTTGTCGAAAGGGAACGATCTCAGATAGCTCAGCGACGAATAGCCGGTGCCGAAATCATCCATCGAAATGCGCACGCCCATGTCGCGCAGTTCATGGAGGGCCGCAATGGTCGATTCGCTGTCCGAAAGGATGAGGCTCTCGGTGATTTCCAGCTCCAGCCGCGTCGGTTCCAGCTTGGCCTGGCTCAGCGCAGCCTTGACCTGGCTCACCAGGGCCTTGTGACGGAATTGCACCGGGGACAGGTTGACGGCAACGCGCACATCGCTGGGCCAGGTCGCTGCGGCCTGGCAGGCCTCGTGCAGCACCCATTCGCCAATGGGCACGATCAGCCCGGTTTCTTCGGCCACCGGCACGAATTCGGCCGGCGAAACCGTGCGGTCGTCGTGATCCCAGCGCAGCAGCGCCTCGACGCAGGTGACGCGGTCTTCCTCGAGGCTGAGCAGGGGCTGGAACATCAGCCGCAATTCGTCCCGCTGCATGGCGAGCCGGAGGCCCGCTTCGATGGAGCGGCGCTGCTGCAGTTCGGCATCCATGCCGGTTTCGAAGAAGTGGTAGGTGGAACGGCCCTCCGACTTGGCCTTGTAGAGCGCCAGGTCGGCATTCTTGACCAGCTGGTCGGTGGTGGTACCGTCCCCCGGCCCCACGGCAATGCCGACCGAGGCGCCGATCTCGATCTGCTGGCCGCCGATATTCATGGGCGCGCGCATGGCCTTGACGATGCGGTCGGCCACCTTGGCCGCCATGTCCACCCCGTCGATGGGGCGCAGCAGCAGGGCAAATTCGTCGCCCCCGAGCCGCGCCAGCAGGTCGGTTTCCCGCGTCGTGCCCCACAGGCGGACGGCCGCCTGCTTGATGACCTCGTCGCCCACCGCATGGCCCAGCGTGTCGTTGACGGCCTTGAAATGATCCAGATCGATATAGAGGACGGCCGCCATTTCATTGCGCTGGAGCGCTGCCTCGGCCCGCGCCATCTGCTCGAGAAATTCGATGCGATTGGGCAGGTCGGTCAGCGCATCGTGGCGGGCCAGGTGCTGGATGCGGGCCTCGGCCTGGCGCTGCTCGGTGATGTCCTCATGGGTGGACACCCAGCCGCCATCCTTCATCGGATGGTGCTGCATCAGGATGGTGCGGCCGTTGAGCTCGTGGATGTTCTTGCCATATTCCCGGCGCGAAATGACCTCGCGGCGCCAGGCGATATACTCTTCCTTGGTACCGCCGGTCGACATGCCCATGTCGAACAGGTGCGCCAGGATGTCCTCGAGCTGGCTGCCGGGCTTCAGGAGGTTGATCGGCAGGTTGTAGATGCGCGCATAGGGCTCGTTGCAGATGACGAGGCGCCCGCGGGCATCCATCATGCACAGGCCAATGGAGATATTGTTGACCGCCGCATCGAGGCGGATGTTCTGCCGCTCGAGCTCCAGCTTGCGCTTCTGCTGGCTTTCCGAGCGGGCAATCTCGTCGGTGATGTCCTCGTGGGTCACCACCCAGCCCAATTGCTCGGAATAGACATGGGCGGTTTCGATGATGCGGCCGCCGGCCACCACTTCCTGGGCCTTGTGCCGGGCGCCGCTGCGGTTGGCGAGAAGCTCGCTGGTATAGTGTTCGTAGAAGTGGTCGGCGCTCTGGCCGGGATGGTTGCCCAGCCGCGCGGAAAGGTGCACCACATCTTCCAGCGTCATGCCGCGATGGATCGCATCCTCGGAAAAGCCGTAGAAATCACGGTAGTGCTTGTTCCACATCAACAGGCGGAACTGGGGCGACCAAACGCAGAAACCGTAGGGAATGCTTTCGAGCGCCGCGTCCAAGAGCAGCGCTTCGGCAACCTCCCCAACCTTGCCGACGTCATCCGACCGCATCGAACCCCCAGTCCAAGAGCCAAATCGCGACGCTGGCGGCAAGCTAATCTTGGCTTCTTAACGAGCCATTAAATGTGACGATTTGAATGCGATTCGTGATCCGGGGCGAGCCTAAACCCGCCCCGAACCCATAATTTCAGCCCCGCGCCTTGGCGTTGCGCGCCGCCCAGGTCTTGAGCCTGAGGCCATTGAGCCGGATGAAACCGGCGGCGTCCTTGTGGTCATAGGCCACGGCGCCCTCTTCGAAGGTCACGAGGTCCATCGAATAGAGCGAGTTTGGCGAGGTGCGGGCGATGACGCTGGCCGAGCCCTTGTAGAGCTTCACCGTGACCTCGCCCGTGACATAGGCCTGGCTCTTGTCGATCAGCGCCTGCAGCATTTCGCGCTCGGGCGAGAACCAGAAGCCATTGTAGATGAGCTCGGCATATTTGGGCATGAGCTCATCCTTGAGATGGGCTTCGCCGCGATCGAGCGTGATCGATTCAATGCCGCGATGCGCCACGAGGAGGATGGTGCCGCCGGGGGTTTCGTAGAGGCCGCGGCTCTTCATGCCGACGAAGCGGTTTTCCACGAGATCGAGGCGCCCGACGCCATGCTTTCCGCCCAGCTCGTTGAGCTTGGTCAGCAGCGCGGCGGGGCTCAGCGTGACACCGTTCACGGAGACCGGATCGCCCTTTTCGTAGCCGATGGTGATGATTTCGGCCTGGTCCGGTGCCTTTTCCGGATCGACGGTACGCTGCGGCACATAGTCGGGATAGGGCACGCCGGGATCTTCGAGCACCATGCCTTCGGACGAGGTGTGCAGCAGATTGGCGTCGACCGAGAACGGAGCCTCGCCGCGCTTGTCCTTGGCGATCGGAATCTGGTTGCGCTCGGCATATTCGAGCAGCGCCGTGCGCGAGCGCAGGTCCCATTCGCGCCAGGGAGCGATGACCTTGATGGAAGGGTCGAGCGCATTGGCAGTCAATTCGAACCGGACCTGGTCATTGCCCTTGCCGGTGGCGCCATGGGAAATGGCGTCGGCGCCCGTTTCCTGGGCAATTTCGACGAGGCGCTTGGCGATCAGCGGGCGGGCGATGGAGGTGCCGAGCAGATACTGGCCCTCATAGACGGTATTGGCCCGGAACATCGGGAAGACGAAATCGCGCACGAATTCCTCGCGCAGGTC
>CBFGPB010000173.1:0-5605 GCA_965650545.1 uncultured Devosia sp.
CGCTTCGAGATCGACTTCAAGATTTCCAATCCGCTGATCGCGGCCGTGGCCGAACCGGCCTTTGCCGCCAAGCAGGACGAAATCATGCGCGCTTTCTGCGACGAGGCTGACAGGCGGTTCGGGGATTAAGCCCGCTTAGTTCGGCGGATCGCTGGTCAGCACCTGCAGAACCAGATCCAGCGCCGCATCGACAGTCGCCTTACGGATGCCGTCGCGCCCGAGGTCAGTGCTGAAGCGGTGTTCGATCACAACGGTGGCCAGTTCCGACGACACGGCGACATAGACGAGCCCAACAGGTTTCTTTTCGCTGCCGCCATCCGGCCCGGCTATCCCGGTGACCGCCACCGCGTAATCGACGCGGGCGGTGTTGCGGGCTCCGTCGGCCATCGCGCGGGCCACCTGGTTGCTCACCGCGCCATAATCCCTGATCAGCCGGGGCTGCACCTGGATCATCCGCGACTTGGCCGAATTGGCGTAGGTGACGTAGCCGCCATAGATCGCTGCCGATGCACCCGGAATATCGGTCAGGGCGGAAGCGATCATGCCGCCTGTGCAGCTTTCCGCCGTCACCAGGGTCTGGTTGCGCTCCGCCAGGATATCGATGATCTGCTTGCCCGCAGAGGGTTTCGCCTTGGCCGCCATCACACACTCCTCGGCACTTCAACACTGGCACTGGCCATCGACACGATACCCTCCTCTCGCCCGATGAATCCGAGCTTCTCGTTTGTCGTCGCCTTGACGGCCACGCGGTCCGGTGAAATGCCGAGCGTCTCGGCAATCACGGCGCACATGGCGGGGACGTGAGCGGCAATCCTCGGCGCTTCGGCGACAATTGTCACGTCCAGATTGACGATCCGCCCGCCCCGATTTTTCACCAGGTCGCCGGCATGACGGAGGAACAGCGTCGAGGCAGCGCCTTTCCACTGCATGTCGCTGGGCGGGAAATGGGTGCCGATATCGCCCTCGCCTATGGCGCCCAGAATGGCATCGGTCAGCGCATGCAGGGCCACGTCGGCGTCCGAATGACCCTGCAGTTTTGCCTTATGCGGGATTTTCACACCGCATAGCCAGACGGCGTCTCCGGGCGCGAACGGATGCACGTCGTACCCGGTGCCGATGCGGGTCTCATAACCCTGGTCTGCCATAGCAATGCGCTCCGCACGGACGAAATCTTCGGGGTGGGTAATCTTGATGTTGTTGCGGTCGCCCTCGACCATGGCGACGCGCAGGCCCGCCCATTCGGCGATTTCTGCATCGTCGGTGAATTCCCGGCGCACCGTGCCGGCGCGCATATGGGCCGAGAAGATCTGACCAAAGCGGAAGCCCTGCGGGGTCTGGGCGGCAAACAATTGCCTGCGGTCTTCGGTGGTTGCGACGAGCTCGCCATCGAGCGATCGCTTGATCGTGTCGGTGACAGGCAGGGTAGGCAGCGCGCCGTCATGCCCGCCCAGTGCGACCGTAATGCGGGTGATGAGGTCGGTGCTGACGAAGGGCCTGGCCGCGTCCTGAATGAGAACCCGGTCCGGGCGCAGCGGCGCCAGCGCCTTGAGCCCTTCGAGCACTGAAGCCTGCCGCGTGGCTCCGCCGGCAACCGCCGGCAACAGGCGGGTGTCTGTCAAGCCGAGCGCCGCATATCTGTCCGTATGATCGGCATGGATGACGGGCAGCACATGGGTAACGCTGTCGCTGGCAAGGAAGGCAGCAATGGTGCGCGCCAGAACCGGCTTGCCTGCGACCAGACGGTATTGCTTGGGCTCAGTATTGCCGTCGGCGCCCGCGCGCTCGCCTTTTCCGGCTGCGACAATTATGACGGCTGTGGATTTTGGACGCATGGGGATATAGGCACTTCGAAGCAGAAACCGTCACATTCCATAGGGTCTAGCCTTGGTGCTGCCATGCGGCAAGAGCAGGGCTGATTTCCGCTCCTGCGACCATGCGAAGCGGTTGCGCGGCACCCGAAAATGATTATTGTGCGGGCATCATTGCCAAATTGAACAATTCTGGGGCAGTTCGTTGAGTGACAATGCCTGTGCATTGAGCATCGGAGGGCATGCTATTCGCAATCGCGCCTTCCTGGCGCCGATGGCGGGCATTACCGACCGGCCCTTTCGGGAGATCGCCGAACGGTACGGAGCCGGTCTCGTCGTATCCGAAATGGTTGCCAGCTCTGCCCTGACGACCGGGCATGAGGGCATGGTCCGCAAGCTCACGCGAGCCGGCTCGTTGCCTCATGTGGTGCAATTGGCGGGTTGCGAGGCGCAGTGGATGGCCGAAGGCGCGCGCATTGCCGAAGGCGCAGGCGCCGATATCATCGACATCAATTTCGGTTGTCCCGCCAAGCGGGTAACCAATGGTTATGCCGGTTCGGCCCTGATGCGCGTGCCGGACCAGGCGCTCGCCATTGTCGAGGCCGTGGCCTCAGCGACGACCCGTCCTGTCACCGTCAAAATGCGGCTGGGCTGGGACGATGATAGTCTCAACGCCCCGCAAATCGCGCGGCTTGCTGTCAGCGCCGGGGCGCAGATGATCACCGTCCATGGCCGTACCCGGCAGCAGTTCTACAAGGGCACGGCCCGCTGGGGCCTGGTGCGCAGCGTGGTCGAGGCGGTGGATGTACCGGTCGTGGTCAATGGCGACATCACGGACCTCGCTTCGGCGCGGCAAGCGCTCGATGAGTCGGGCGCCGCTGCGGTGATGCTTGGGCGTGGCGCGCAGGGCCAGCCCTGGCGCGTCGGCCAGATCGGGGCAGGGCTCGCCGGCGAGCAGGCCGAGGCCGCGCCGGAAGGCGCAGACCTCGTCGCCCTGGTGCGGGAGCACTATGAGGGGATGCTGGTCGACTATGGCAAGGAAGTGGGCCTGAGGGCCGCACGCAAGCATCTGGACTGGTATGCCCAGGCGGCTGGCCTCGCGCTCGACAAGCCGACCCGCAGGGCCTTGCTCGACAATGACAATACACAAGAAGTGCTGGCACTGATCGGCACCCTGTTTTCCGGTGAGTGGAGGGCTGCGGCGTGAGTAGCGCAGTATTGATGGACGTGGATTCGGTGCCGGCCCGGGCCGTGTTGCAGGCATTGCCGCAACCCATCGTCGTTCTCGATGAGAACCGGGGCATCCAGTTCGTCAACTACGCTGCCGAGGCGTTTTTCGGCGCTTCACTGAGCGTGCTCACGCGGCAACGGCTCGACGATCTCATCGCCTTCGGCTCGCCCATTATTTCGCTTGTCGAAACTGTGGTGCAGCGGCGCGCGCCGATGACGGAGTATCGGGTGCGGGTTGGGTCGTCCCGCTTCGGGGACGAACGCATCGCGGACGTCTTTGCCAGCCCGATCTCGGATACGGATGGGCGTGTCGCCATGCTGATCCAGGAACGCACCATGGCCGACAAGATCGATCGGCAGATGGTGTCGCGCGGCGCCGCGCGCTCAGTAACAGGCCTCGCCTCCATGCTGGCCCACGAGATCAAGAACCCGCTCTCGGGCATTCGCGGCGCGGCGCAACTGCTCGAACAGACGATCCCTTCCGACGAGGTTCCTCTTGCCCGCCTCATCCGCGAGGAGACCGACCGGATCGTCGGTCTGATCGACCGGGTGGAAGTGTTCGGCGACGAGCGGCCGATGGAGCGCGAGCCGATCAACATCCACGTCGTGCTCGACCGGGTGAAACTCCTGGCCCGCAACGGCGTGGCGCGCGGCATCACCTTCTATGAAGAGTACGACCCGTCGCTGCCGCCGGTCTTCGGCAATCGCGACCAACTGATCCAGATCTTCCTGAACCTGATCAAGAACGCCTCGGAAGCGCTTGAGAGAACTCAGAAACCTGAAATCAAGATCATGACTGCGTTCCGTCCCGGCATTCGCATCAGCGTTGCCGGCGTGGCTGAGCGCATTTCCCTGCCGCTCGAGATCATCATCGAGGATAATGGGCCGGGCGTACCGCCCGATATCCTGCCTTTCCTGTTCGATCCCTTCGTCACCACCAAGACCAATGGATCGGGCCTGGGCCTGGCGCTGGTGGCCAAGATCGTGGGCGATCATGGCGGCGTCATCGACTGCGACAGCCGTCCCGGTCGCACCCGTTTCCGCATCCTGCTGCCGGTCGCCAGCGGTGCCTTCCAGACTCCCGCCGACGCCGAAGAGGGTCCGTCCACATGAGCCATGTCGTTCTGCTCGCCGATGACGATGCCGCCATCCGCATGGTGCTCAACCAGGCCCTGACCCGCGCCGGATACGAAGTCCGCCCCACGGGCAACATTTCCACCATGTGGAACTGGGTGAGCCGCGGGGAAGGGGACATCCTGATCACCGACGTGGCCATGCCGGATGGCAATGCCTTCGAGGTCATGCCCAAGATCAAGAAGCTGCGCCCCGAGCTGCCCATGATCGTCATGAGCGCCCAGAACACGTTCATGACCGCGATCCGCGCATCGGAAGTGGGCGCCTACGAATACCTGCCCAAGCCTTTCGACATAACCGAAGTACTCTCGGTGGTGGCGAGGGCCCTGGCGGATGCCAAGAAGCCCACCAATGCCGAGCGGAAGGCTGACGAGCCGGGCGAGAACATGCCCCTCGTCGGGCGTTCCACGGCCATGCAGGACATCTATCGGGCTCTGGCCCGCCTGATGCAGACCGATCTCACGGTGATGATCACCGGCGAGAGCGGCACCGGCAAGGAACTGGTGGCGCGGGCGCTTCATGATTTCGGCAAGCGTCGCAATGGGCCGTTCGTGGCCATCAACATGGCCGCCATCCCGCGCGACCTCATCGAGGCGGAACTTTTCGGGCACGAAAAGGGCGCCTTTACCGGCGCCAATACCCGCTCCTCCGGCCGGTTCGAACAGGCGGAAGGTGGCACGCTTTTCCTCGACGAAATCGGCGACATGCCGATGGATGCGCAGACCCGGCTTCTGCGAGTATTGCAGGAAGGCGAATACACGATGGTGGGTGGCCGCAATGCCATCAAGACCAATGTGCGCATCGTGGCGGCCACGCATCGCGACCTCAGCCAGATGATCCGGCAGGGCCTGTTCCGCGAAGACCTCTACTATCGTCTCAATGTGGTCCCGATCCGCCTGCCGCCGCTGCGCGAGCGCATCGACGATATCACGGACTTGGTCCAGCACTTCCTGCGCATGGCGCAGCGTGAGGGCGAGCCGTCCAAGACGATATCGCCCGAAGCCATCAGGCTGATGCAGAACTACAATTGGCCGGGCAATATCCGCGAGCTGGAGAACCTGGTTCGGCGCCTGTCCGCGCTCTATGCCGACGAGCAGATTTCGGCCGAGATCGTGCAGAACGAGCTCAACATCGTTGATCGCCCCTCGGTCAATGCCGTTTCCGGGCCGATGGACATTTCCATGGCCGTCGAGACTCATGTCGGCCAGTTGCTGCGCGAGCACGAGCCCAACCTGCCGCCGCCCGGCATGTACCAGCGGGTCATCGACAAGGTCGAGGCGCCGCTGATTGCCATGGCCCTCAATGCCTGCGGCGGCAATCAGATCAAGGCAGCGGATCTGCTGGGGCTCAATCGCAACACTCTTCGCAAGAAGATCCGGACGCACAGCATCGAAATCGTCAAGCATAGCCGCCGCGGCGGATAGGCGGCGAGC
>CBFGPB010000174.1:0-5539 GCA_965650545.1 uncultured Devosia sp.
TCGACCTTGGGCACGAGGCCGGTGGAGCCGTAGAGGATTTCGTTTTCGAGGAAGACGACGGGATTGGGCGAGCGTATGGCCGCCTTGAGGAGGCCCTTGGCGTCGGCGGCGCTATAGGGCGCGATGACGGTGAGGCCCGGAACGTGGCTGTACCAGGCCGAATAGTCCTGGCTGTGCTGCGCACCCACGCGGGCTGCAGCGCCGTTCGGGCCGCGGAACACCATCGGGGCCGTCACCTGTCCACCGGACATATAGAGCTGCTTGGCGGCCGAGTTGATGATCTGGTCGATTGCCTGCATGGCAAAGTTCCAGGTCATGAATTCGACGATCGGCTTCAAACCCGCAAAGGCCGCGCCGACAGCGAGACCCGCAAAGCCATGCTCGGTGATCGGCGTGTCGATGACGCGGTCCTTGCCGAATTCCTGCAGCAGGCCCTGGGTGATCTTGTAGGCGCCCTGATATTCGGCGACCTCCTCACCCATGATGAAGACGTCCTTGTCGCGGCGCAGCTCTTCGGCCATGGCCTCGTTGAGCGCCTGACGGACGGTCATCTCGACCATTTCCACGCCTTCGGGCAGGTCCGGATCGGCCTGCGGTTCGAACTTGGGTGCGGCGGGAACAGCGGCGGCGGGCGCGGCGTCAGCGGCCTTTTCGGCCGCAACCACAGGGGCCTCGGCGGGCTCGGGCGCGGTTTCAGCGACCGGAACAGCGGCGGCACCAGCGCTCTCGCCTTCGGCCAGCACGAGGGCGATGGGGGTGTTCACCTTAACGCCCTCGGTGCCTTCGGCGACGAGAATCTCGGTGACCGTGCCTTCGTCCACCGACTCGACTTCCATCGTCGCCTTGTCGGTTTCGATTTCAGCCAGCACATCGCCGGATTTTACCTTGTCGCCAACCTTGACGACCCATTTGGCAAGCTTGCCTTCTTCCATCGTCGGCGACAAAGCGGGCATGAGGATTTGGGGCATATCAGCTCTCCACAGGGATCGCGCCGGGCATGGAGGCCAACGGGCGGATAGAGGAATTCGGGTTCAAGGCAGCGGTGTCGATCCGCCAGCCGTTCAATTTCTTGGGTGCGGCTTCCGCGGCGCCGCCGGGGCGCTGGTTCACCACCCAGCCGCTGAGCACCAGGCCCAGGATCACGAAGGCCACCGTAGCGATCACGGCACGCTTGTAGATGGCTGCCTGTGCCTCGCCGGCCAGGCCTGCGCGCTGCTCGACTTCGGCAAAGCGCCACCAGCCAAACAGCCAGCCGCGCCACTGACCCTCCGGCGCCAACCGGGCGATCGCAGTAGCCTGCACGGCGGCCACGGCCGCCGACAGGGCTGCAAACAGCAGGACGACACCGAGCAGGATGGTCATCAGCCGCCTCAGGCTTCGATGGTGATATCGGTCCAGAGCTCGGACGCTGCCGGTTCCGGATCGTTGGTCGCAAACTCGGCTGCTTCCGTGACAATGGCGCGAATGTCGGTCTCGATCTTCTTGAGGTCCTCTTCCGTCACCTTGCCGCCTTCAAGCAGACGCGCGCGCACCTGCTCGATGGGATCGCGTTCCTGGCGATACTTGGTCACCTCGTCCTTGGAGCGATACTTCGCCGGGTCGGACATGGAGTGGCCGCGATAGCGATAGGTCAGCATTTCCAGGATATAGGGGCCCTTGCCGGAGCGGGCATGTTCGATGGCGCGCTGGGCAGCGTCGTAGACCATCCGCACATCCATGCCGTCGACCTGCTCGCCCGGAATATCGAACGACGCGCCGCGCATGGAGAAATCGGTCGTCGCCGCAGCGCGTTCGATCGAGGTGCCCATGGCGTATTTGTTGTTTTCGATCACATAGACGACCGGCAGGTTCCAGAGCTTGGCCATGTTGAAGCTCTCGTAGACCTGGCCCTGGTTGGCCGCACCATCACCGAAATAGGCGATCGCCACCGAGCCGTCGCCCTTGTACTTGCTGGCAAAGGCCAGGCCGGTCCCCAGCGAGGCCTGCGCGCCCACGATGCCATTGCCGCCATAGAAGCGGTGTTCGTTGGAGAACATGTGCATCGAGCCGCCCTTGCCCTTCGACAAGCCGCCCTGGCGTCCGGTCAACTCGGCCATCACGCCCTTGGGGTCGAGGCCCATGACCAGCATATGGCCGTGGTCGCGATAACCGGTGATCTGGGAATCCTTGCCCTTCTCCGAGGCCATGGTGATGCCGGTAACAACCGCTTCCTGGCCGATATAGAGATGGCAGAAACCGCCGATCAGGCCCATGCCATACATCTGGCCGGCCTTTTCCTCGAAGCGGCGGATCAGCAGCATCTCGCGGAATGCTTCCAGGTCCTGCTCATGGGTGAACTGGGGGACGTTGGCCTGCGTCTTGGCCTTGGTGGCCGTCGCCTTGCGCGCCATTCTACACTCCGCTTGGGTCGGGGATTTGCCGCCGGGCCATCAGGCCACTTTGCGCATGATACTGCAAGCGCGCGAGCAATAACATTGCCTAGGCCGCGTCCAAAATACCCTATTAGAGCGTTGAATCTGCTTCGATAATAGAGATTAACTGATTGTCGATTAATTCTTCGAATTGACCGGAAATTGGTTTACCGTTTTCTGGATTCACCATGACCAGCACGTCGTCGGCATGAGCCATGTTAAGCATGGCGCGGGCACGCTCGACCACGATATCGGGGTCGAGGTGACGCGGATTCAGAAGCGAGGCGCGGTGCCGGTAGGCGTCGATCTCGACCTGGAGGGCCGCACTGCGGTCCTTGAGAATCTCGATATCGGCAAGGATCTCTTCGCGGCTGGCAATCCCAAACTGGCCCGAAATGGCAGAGAAGCCCAAATAGGCCTGGAATCCCAACAGGGTTACCGTAAGGGCCAGGGGACGCCAGAATGCAGGACGTTTGAGACGGGTGGGCATGGTCGGACCAATTGCAGATGTCCGACCATGCCTGACAAGGAATTAATGGCGGGTTGAGGATTGCGCCGAAGCACGATCACTTGACCGCGCCCAGTGCCTCATTGGCCGCGATCGCCGCCATGTTGACGATGCCACGGCTGGTCACGGACGGCGCGAGGATATGCGCCGGCGCCTGAACGCCCATCAGGATGGGGCCGACGGCAAGGCCGTTGTTCATTTCCTTGAGCAGCGTCATGGAGAGATTGGCCGCATCGAGGTCGGGGAAGACAAGAAGATTGGCCTCGCCCTTGAGCACGGTGTCGGGAATATAGCGTTCGCGCAGGGCCTCGTTGAGCGCCAGGTCACCCTGCATTTCGCCCTCGACGATGAGATCGGGTGCAATGGCCTTGAGCTTGGCATAGGCCTCCCGCATCTTGTAGGCGCTGTCGCCGTCACGCGAACCGAAGTTCGAATAGCTCAGCAACGCCGCTTTCGCCTCGATGTTGAAGCGCTGGAGATGATCGCGCGCCTGCAGCGTGATCGACACGATCTCGTCGGCGCTCGGATTCTGATTGACATAGGTGTCGGTCAGGAAGAACGCCCCACGCGGCATGATCAGCATGGAGAGCGCCGAGGCTTCGGTAACCCCCGGCTGCAGGCCGATGATCGAGCGGATGTCACGAACATGCTTGATGTAGCGGCCCTGGAGGCCGCACAGCAGCGCATCCGCCTCGCCGCGTTTCACGGCCAGCGCGCCGATCACCGTCGTATTGGTGCGCACAATGGTGCGTGCGGTATCCGGCGTCACGCCGTTGCGGCCCACCAGCGAATGGAACAGGCTCACATAGTCACGGTAGCGGGGGTCGTCCTCGGGGTTGATCACCTCGAAGTCTCGTCCCGGCTGGATGGACAGCCCAAAGCGCTCGATGCGCGCCTCGAGAACGGCCGGACGGCCGATGAGGATGGGGCGGGCAATGCCTTCCTCGAGCAGCACCTGCGCCGCGCGCAGCACGCGCTCGTCCTCGCCGTCGGCAAAGGCAATGCGCTTGCCCTGCCCTTGCGCCCGGTCGATGATCGGCTTCATCACCAGGCCCGAGCGGAACACGAAGCGGTTGAGACTGTCGAGATAGGCGTCCCAGTCGAGGATCGGCTTCTTGGCCACGCCCGATTCCATCGCGGCGCGCGCCACGGCCGGCGCAATCCTGAGGATAAGCCGCTGGTCGAACGGATTGGGAATGATGTGCTCCGGTCCATAGACCGCCGGCGCGCCCGAGGGTGACACTTCCAGCCCCGGCTCATGCGCCAGCTTGGCGATGGCCCGTACAGCCGCCAGCTTCATTTCCTCGTTGATCGTCGTCGCATGCACATCAAGCGCACCACGGAAGATGAAGGGGAAGCAGAGGACGTTATTGACCTGGTTGGGATAGTCCGACCGGCCCGTGCAGACCATGGCGTCTGGACGGGTTTCCTTGGCCACTTCCGGCATGATTTCCGGGTTCGGATTGGCGAGCGCCAGGATCAGCGGGCGCGGTGCCATCTTGGCCAGCATTTCCGGCTTCAGTGCGCCGGCAGCCGAGAGGCCGAGGAACACGTCGGCACCGTCGATCACCTCGGCCAGCGTCGTCGCCTCGCTGGTGCGGCGGAACTGGCCGCGCCACTTGTCATTGACGTCGTTGCGCTTGTGGGTAACGAGGCCATCCTTGTCGGCGACCCAGATATTCTCGTGCTTGGCGCCCAGAGCCACCAGGACATTGAGGCAGGCAATGGCCGCGGCCCCTGCCCCGGACGTGCAGATCTTGACGTCCTCGATCTTCTTGCCTGAGAGCTCCAGCCCGTTGAGCACCGCGGCACCCACGATGATGGCCGTGCCGTGCTGGTCGTCGTGGAAGACCGGGATCGGCATGCGCTCGCGCAGCGTCTCCTCGATCTCGAAGCAGTCCGGTGCACGGATGTCTTCAAGATTGATGCCGCCAAAGGTCGGCCAGAGCGGGGCCACTGCGTCGATGAACTTCTGCGGATTGATCTCGTCGATCTCGAGATCGAACACGTCGATGCCAGCAAATTTCTTGAAGAGAACCGCCTTGCCTTCCATGACTGGCTTGGATGCAAGGGCACCGATATTGCCCAGGCCAAGGACGGCAGTGCCATTGGAGATCACGGCCACCAGGTTCTGGCGAGACGTATAGCGGGCGACCGCCTCGGGCGTCTGGGCGATTTCCTCGCATGGCGCCGCGACGCCGGGCGAATAGGCCAGGGCCAGGTCGCGCTGGTTGCCCAAGGGCTTGAGCGGCTGAATTTCGAGCTTGCCGGGCTTGGGAAACTCATGGAAGTGCAACGCCGCTTCTCTGAGGGCCCTGCGCTGTTCATTGATATCGGTCGACACGAAACTCTCTCCCCGGCAGTCGAATTGGCCGCGTTGGTGCCATCAATCTTCAGGATTGAAAAGGCCGGATACGCGCCAAGCCGTCGAGTCCGCGGCAAAATTTGGGCGTCCGCCTCGCACAGGAAGGCCCATATCGATTGCGCTGACAGGCTGGTGACAGTTGCAGCCAGGAGGGGGCCAACCTGCCGCCCACCGTCAAGCCGCCGAAGCGACCACTTCGAGTCTCGGCTGGGGATGGGTCGAGGAATGCAAGGCGAGCGCCAGTTCCTTGAACGC
>CBFGPB010000175.1:0-5506 GCA_965650545.1 uncultured Devosia sp.
GACGGCTATCTCAACCTCTGGTATCAGGGCCACGAAATCGAGAAGCGCTGGACCAACCTGCGCGACCGCCACGAGCTCTACAATGCCGGGCACCTGCTCGAAGGCGCCATCGCCTATTATCAGGCCACCGGCAAGCGCCAGTTGCTCGACGTGCTCGAACGCTATCTCGACCACATCCGCACCGTCTTCGGCACCGGCCCCGGCCAGAAGCGCGGCTATGACGGCCACCAGGAAATCGAGCTGGCCCTGGTCAAGCTCTACCGCCTCACCGGCGAGCGCAAGCAACTCGATCTGGCATCCTACTTCATCGACCAGCGCGGGGCCGAACCGCACTATTTTGACCAAGAGGCCGTCGCCCGCGGCGCCGACCCCAAGGACTTTCACTTCTACAACAGCGGCAATCACCAGTATTCCCAGTCGCACAAGCCCGTGCGCGAGCAGGACAAGGTGGTCGGCCATGCCGTGCGCGCCATGTATATGTATTCGGCCATGGCGGACCTTGCCGCCGAACTGGAAGACCCGAGCCTTCGCCATGCCTGCGAAGTGCTGTGGAAGGATGTCACCACCACCCGCATGTACGTGACAGGTGGCTTCGGCCCCTCAGCCTCCAACGAAGGCTTCACCACCGATTACGACCTGCCCAACGACACGGCCTATTGCGAGACCTGCGCCTCCATTGCCTTCGTCTTCTGGGCCCAGCGCATGCTCAATCTCGATCTCGACGGCCATTATGCCGAGCTGATGGAACTGGCCCTCTACAATGGCGTGCTCTCCGGTCTCAGCCGGGATGGCACCAACTATTTCTATGAGAACAAGCTCGAAAGCGACGGCAGCCACCGTCGCTGGCCCTGGCACCCCTGCCCGTGCTGCACGATGAACGTGTCGCGCCTCGTAGCCTCCGTTGGCGGCTACTTCTATTCGGTTGGCCCCGATACCATCGCCATCAACCTCTATGGCGGCAACAGTGCGACCCTCGAACTCGACGGCCGCCGCATCCGCATCGAGGAAAGTTCCCTGTATCCGCTCTCCGGCAAGATCCAGATCAGCGTTCATCCCGATGGCCACGGGCCCTTCACGCTAAAGCTGCGTATCCCCGCCTGGGCCGGGGACGCTTTCGCCAACCTCAACGGCAATCCCGTCGATGTGCCGGGCCAGACCGAAAACGGCTATCTCACCATCACCCGCGACTGGATCGAGGGCGATGTCATCGACCTCGACCTGCCCATGCCACCACGCCGCATCTACGCCAATCCCAAGGTGAAGATGGACCGGGGCCGTGTGGCCCTCGCACGCGGACCCCTGGTCTATTGCGCAGAGCAGGTCGACAATTCCGCGCCCGTAGCGGATTTGGTTCTGCCGCGCGACGCCGCGATCAGCGAGAAGCTTCGTCCCGACCTATTCGATGGTGTGATGACCCTGGTCGCCGAAGCGCGGAACCTGGCCGGCGACGACTGGGGCAACGATCTCTACCGCACCAGCCCGCCCACCCCGCCACCGACCACGCTCACGGCCATCCCCTACTATCTTTGGGCCAATCGCGAGCCTGGCCCCATGCAGGTCTGGCTTCGGGAAAGCTGAAACGACAACGGGGCCCGAAGGCCCCGTTTCAATTTCCTTGCGCGGCCCGCTCAGCCGGCCGCGGTATAGGCCGTCTTGACCACGGTGAAAAACTCGGCCGCATACTTGCCCTGCTCACGCGGGCCATAGGACGAGCCCTTGCGGCCGCCGAACGGCACGTGGAAGTCGACGCCAGCGGTCGGCACATTGACCATCACCATGCCGGCCTCGGCATTGCGCTTGAAGTGCGTGGCATATTTCAGGGACGTGGTGACGATACCGGCCGAGAGGCCAAACTCGGTGTCATTGGCCGTGGCGAGGGCTTCCTCGTAGTCCTTGACCTTGATGACAGCAGCCACCGGCCCGAAGATTTCCTCGCGGGCAATGCGCATCTGGTTGGTCGCGCCCACGAACAAGGCCGGCTGCAGGAAATGGCCTTCGGTCGGCGCGTTGACACGGTTGCCGCCGGCACGCAGTTCCGCGCCTTCATTGCGGCCGATGTCGATATAATCCATGTCCTGCTTGAGCTGGCTCGGATCAACCACCGGGCCGATCTCGGTGTCCTTGGCCAATGCGTCGCCCACGCGCAGGTTCTTGGTCCGCTCGCACAGGGCATCGACGAACTTGTCGTGGATACCTTCGGTCACGATCACGCGGCTCGACGCCGTGCAGCGCTGACCGGTCGAGAAGAAGGCCGACTGCGCCACGGTCTCGACGGCAACCTTGAGGTCGGCGTCGTCGAGCACGATCGTCGGATTCTTGCCGCCCATTTCGAGCTGGAACTTGCGACCCACCTCGATCGAGGCGGCAGCCACACGCTTGCCGGTGCCCACCGAGCCGGTGAAGCTGATGGCATTGACGTCCTTGCTGTCCAGCATGGTCTGGCCGACCACCGAGCCCTTGCCCATGACAAGGTTGACCACGCCCTTGGGCAGGCCGGCGCGGACGAGGATGTCGACGATGGCCCAGGTCGAGCCCGGCACCAGGTCGGCCGGCTTGATGACGACCGTGTTGCCATAGGCCAGCGCCGGAGCCATCTTCCAGGCCGGAATGGCAATGGGGAAATTCCACGGTGTGATGATGCCGATAACGCCGATGGGCTCGCGCGTGATTTCGACGCCTACACCCGGACGCACCGAGGGCAGCACTTCGCCCGACAGGCGCAGCACTTCACCGGCGAAGAAGTCGAAGATCTGGGCGGCGCGGGTCACCTCGCCAATGCCTTCGGGCAGGGTCTTGCCCTCTTCACGGCTCAAAAGCTCGCCCAGTTCCTGCTTGCGGGCAGTGATTTCGTCGGCGGTCTTCCTGAGGATCGCATGGCGCTCAAGAATGCCCGAACGCGACCAGGCCGGGAACGCGGCCTTGGCGGCAGCGATGGCCTGCTTGGTTTCCTCGGCAGTTGCGCGGGCATAGACACCCACAACTTCCTTGATATTGGAGGGGTTGATGTTCTCGACCCCATCCGAGCCGACCCATTCGCCGTCGATCAGGTTCTTGTGCAATTGCGTCATGGAAAGGCCTTTCGGTTGAAGCGCCGGGAGGAGGACAGCGCGAAACTAGAGGAGATTGGCGCGCGCGAGGTCGCGCAGCAGGTGACTGGTGCCATAGGTCCAGGGCGGACACTTAGTGGAGAGATTGACCCGGTTGGTGAGGGTACCGAGGCTGGGTGTCGAAATGGAGACGACGTCGCCCAGCTTGTGGGTAAACCCCTTGCCGGCACCGTCGCGATCCTTCACCGGGGCAAACATGGTGCCGAGGTAAAGCACCAGGCCATCAGGATATTGATGATGCGCGCCCACAGTCGCTGCGACCAGCGATTCCGGCGTGCGCGAGATTTGCGCCATGTTGGACTGGCCTTCGAGCACGAAGCCATCCGTGCCCTCGACCCGCAGGGCGATTTCGGCCTGCTTGATGGTGTCGAGCGAAAAGTCGCCGTCAAACAGCCGCACGAAGGGCCCCAGCGAGGCCGAGGCGTTATTGTCCTTGGCCTTGCCCAGGAGCAGAGCTGAACGGCCCTCGACGTCGCGCAGGTTGACGTCATTGCCCAGCGTCGCGCCGATGATCTCGCCCGTGCTGGTTACCAACAGCGCCACTTCCGGCTCGGGATTGTTCCAGCTCGAAATCGGGTGCAGGCCGACTTCGGCGCCATGCCCCACTGCGCTCATCGGTTGGCCCTTGGTGAAGATCTCGGCATCGGGACCGATGCCGACTTCCAGATACTGGCTCCAAACGCCCTTCTCGATCAGTGCCGCCTTGACCTTCATGGCACCGTCCGAGCCCGGCACCAGTTGCGAAAGATCGGTACCGATCAGGTCAAGGATTTCTCCGCGCAACGCATCGGCGCGTGATTTGTCGCCACGCGCCTGCTCTTCGATGACGCGCTCGAGCAGCGACACCACGAAGGTCACGCCCGAGGCCTTGATGGCTTGGAGGTCGATGGGTGCCAACAGGCGGGGCAGGCTCGCATCGTCCTTGCCGGCATTGGCCATGACAGTTGCAATGTCGCCGACCGCCCGACCCGGCGCGGTGCGCACATGCTCGGCCGCCCGTCCGCTTTCGGCAATGTCGCGTACCGTGGCCATGCCCCGCGCCGTGATATCGACGAGTTGCCCTTCCCGCACCGTCACGATGCGCGGATGATCAAAACCGGGGAGCAGGGCCCGGCCGAGGAGAGTGCCTTGCGGAAGGTTGTTTGCGGTCATCGAGCCCACCTGACATGTTAGTGCGGTACTAGCCCAGTCCGGGGGGCAAGCGCAAGCAAGCACCCATATAAGTCATACTATTTGACAATGCTACCCCGGAACGGGAACCGTTCAACTCCCGTTCATCTGCGCCGCAATACTGACGCATTGCCTCGGGAAATCTCATCCCCGCACATGCTTAAGGAGTTTGCCATGCGTGCCCTCAGCGTCCTCGCCCCCATTGCCCTGCTTGCCACCGCCCTGCCCGCCTATGCCGGCACGATTGCCATCGAGGGTGTCGGCGAGGTGCGAGCGGCGCCGGACATGGCGACCATCAATTCGGGTGTCACCACCCAGGGCGCCACGGCGCGCGAGGCCCTGGACGCCAATACGGCCGCCATGAGCGACCTGGTCGCCGCCCTCAAGGAAGCCGGCATCGAGGCGCGCGATATCCAGACCTCCGGTTTCTCGGTCAATCCCAACTACGTCTATTCCGACGAGCGCGATGCCAATGGGTACTCGCTGCCGCCCAAGATCAACGGCTACCAGGTCATGAACACTGTGACCGTCGTGGTGCGCGACCTCGAAGACCTGGGCAGCATCCTCGACAAGTCAGTGACGGTCGGTGCCAACACCGTCAACGGGGTCAGCTTCTCTGTCGCCGATCCCTCCGACTTGCTGGACGAGGCCCGCAAGCTGGCATTTGCCGATGCGCGGGAGAAGGCCGAGCTCTATGCCAGTGTCGCCGATGCAACACTGGGCGAACTTGTGTCGATCACCGAGCAGCAGAGCTTCAATGGGCCGCAGCCCTATCCCATGTATGACCGGGTCGCCATGTCGGCCGGAGCACCCGTTCCGGTCGAAGCGGGCGAAATGAGCTTCGCCATTTCCGTCAACGTCTCGTGGGATTTGAACAACAGCGCCGACTAATCGGTGCACAGACACAGCGCCGCCATGTTTTGGCCAAACCCAGGCGGCCAATCGCGCGTTGTCATATTTCAAGGGTCGACCGATTCATCGACCGGCCCTTGAGTTACCCGATCCCCTCCTTGAGGGGGCTTGGGCGGTGGGGGCGGTTCCACCGTAGTCACTCCGTCCCCACCAACCCCGATGTCGGTCAGCTTGCTGACGAGTGGTTCTAGTGGAGCCTTCCGAGCCGACCGGGCCATGAGAGCTATGCTTTGATGGCATGCACCAGCGGCCGCATACCCTAGAGCGCTTTCAGCAAAAGTGGACACCACTTTTGCGGTTCGAAAGCGCGACAAATC
>CBFGPB010000176.1:0-5474 GCA_965650545.1 uncultured Devosia sp.
GCTGCTTGCGGTCCTTCACGCTCTGCGTGTCGAGGACGCCGCGGAGCACGTGGTAGCGAACGCCCGGCAGATCGCGCACGCGACCGCCGCGAATGAGCACAACGGAGTGCTCCTGCAGGTTGTGACCTTCGCCAGGAATGTACGAAATCACTTCGCGCTGGTTGGTCAGGCGAACCTTGGCCACCTTGCGCAGAGCCGAGTTCGGCTTCTTCGGGGTCGTGGTGTACACACGGGAGCAGACGCCGCGCTTCTGCGGGTTGGCTTCCATGGCCGGAACTTTGTTCCGCTTTGGCTTGCTGGCGCGTGGTTTGCGGATCAGCTGATTAATGGTGGGCATTGCGCTCTTTCCATCGTCCAAAAGGTTATTCGGTCTACACAAGCAAACCAAAGCGGCGCATGCCCGAAACCCCGAGGGATTCGGCAGCGCCCCAATTGCAGCGGACCACCCGCCTTTCGGCAGCAGTCATGCGCACAAGGATTTGCTTCGTCTAACTACCCGACAGTGTGTTTGATCGCCCTGGATTCCCGCACAAGGTGGCAGGGACCCGGTGTGGCAACCACGACCGACCGCTAAGGTAGGCGCTGTTTAGTGCCGAAGACTCGCCCCGTCAAGGATTCTTTCGTGAAAAATCCGAAGGAGAGCCTTGCGTTTCGGGCAACACCCCTTCCCCGCATTCCGCCCGACCGTTGGACGGATTGTCACAAATCCGTTCGGACCCGACGTTGCGGTCAGACGATTTCTATCCAGGTCTGATCGTGGTGACTTTTCGCCATGGCATGGACAACCCGTTCGATTGCCAATCCGGTCTGGAAGTCGATGACCCTGGCGTCCCTGCCCTCGATTGCCCTGATGAGCTCGTGGCATTCCATGACCTTGAGATCATTGAAGCCCAGTCCATGGCCGGGAGCGGGTATGAAGCGCCCATAAGGGGGATGTTGCGGACCGGCAAGGAGGCTGGTGAACCCCTGATCTTCCGAGGCGCCACCGGCGCGGTAGACCTGCAATTCGTTCATTCGCTCCTGATCGTATAGGATGCTGCCTGCAGATCCGAAGATTTGTAATGCAATCCGTCCCTTACGCCCCCAGGCAGACCTGTTTACAGACAGGACGCCGCTGATACCTTCTCCCACTTCGAAGAGGACGGTGGCGATGTCGAACGTCTCGACCGCGCGGCGCCCTCCCCCCGAAACCGGACGTTCGGCATAGGGCCTGGACTGGTGCGCAAACACTCGCCTGGGCAGTCCCAGCATACTGTGAAGCAAGCTGAGGGGGTGGACTGCAAAGTCATCCAGCGCGCCATACCCGGAACTGGCTTCACTCTTCCAATAGAAGAGCGCCTCCGGATCGGCCATGAAATCCTCGTCCATTTCGAGGCGAACATGATTGACCGAACCGATGGCCCCGGTGCTGATGAGGTGACCAATGCGCCGGATCAGAGGATTCTGGATATAGTTGTATCCGAGGATCGCGATCCGTTCGCTTGCCTTGGCCGCAGCTGCCATGCGTTGCGCGTCCCTGAATCCCACCGCCATCGGTTTCTCGCACCACACATGCTTTCCGGCTTCGAGGGCTGCAATTGCCATCTCGGCGTGAAAAGCATTGGGCGTGGTCACCGACACCACATGGACATCAGGGTCAGCAATCAAATCGTGCCAGTTGCCGGTGGCCCGTTCAAATCCGAATTCCGCAGCTCGTGACCGGGCAAGTTCGGCGTCGGCCTCGGCCAAGTGGACAAGGCGCGGCCGCGGTCCCTCTCCGAAAACCGGCTTTACCGCGTTCCAGGCCAGCGCGTGGCACTTCCCCATATAGCCGGTGCCAATAAGCCCGACTCCGATCGTGTCGGTCATGATGGAGCACTCATCCCTATACCGTGCCGCCAAGAGACGTGTTCAGTTCGGCCAGTTCAGCGCCGCCAGCCATCATGTCCTGCAATTCCTCGGGCTTCAATTCGCCCTTCCTGGCCGTACCCAGCGTCCTTCCCCTGTTGAGCACAGTGAAACGGTCGCCGACAGCCATAGCGTGCCGAACGTTGTGGGTGATGAAGACGACGCCCACGCCCGTCTTCCGGACCCTATCTATGGTCGCCAGGACGTTTGCGGTCTGTCGTACTCCGAGTGCTGAGGTCGGCTCGTCGAGGATCAGGACCTTGGCCCCGAAGTAAACGGCGCGGGCAATGGCCACGGTCTGCCGCTCGCCACCGGAGAGCGTTCCGACCGCCTGGTCAGGCTCGCGCAGGCTTATGCCCATGCGTCGCATTTCTTCCAGCGCCACTCGATTGGCCAGGTCCATATCGAGGAATTGAAAGGGCCATATCCCCCTGCGCGGTTCCCGGCCCATCCAGAAGTTGCGGGTGACGGACATGAGGGGGATCATCGCCAGGTCCTGATAGACCGTGGCAACCCCTGCCGCCATGGCGTCGCGCGGAGTACTGAACTCCACCTTCTGCCCATTGATGCGGATCTCGCCCGAAGTCGGCTTATGCACGCCTGCCATGGTCTTGATGAAGGTGGACTTGCCTGCGCCGTTGTCACCGAGCAGGCAATGGCACTCCCCCGCCATCACCGAGACCGAGACGCCATTGAGGGCGACGACCGGTCCGAATTGCTTCTTGATATCGATCAGTTCGATAAGGGGTGTATCGGCCATCGCTCAGCGCTCCCCGGTAATGAGGCGACGAATGTAGGTATTGAGGATCACCGCCAGCAGCAGGATCACGCCCAGGAAAACGCGGAACAGCGAGCTTTCCACGCCGGCAAAGAACAGTCCCTGCTGAACGACACCGAAAATCAGGGCGCCAAGCGCTGCTCCGATGACGGAGCCGTAACCGCCGGTGAGCAAGGCGCCGCCGATGACCACGGCAATGATTGCCTCGAACTCCTTCAGCAGACCACGGTCGGCGGCGGCAGAGCCGAACTCCATGACCTGGCACGTCGCAAAGATCGTCGCACAGAAGGCGGAGAAAACGAACATGGCGATCTTCACGCGATCAACAGGCACGCCGACATAACGGGCGGCCTTGGCGTCGCCGCCCGAAGCGTAGATCCAGTTACCGAAACGGGTACGTGTGAGCAGGATGTGCGCAAAGACGATGAGGACGAGCGCCCAGACCATAAGCATGGGGATGCCGTCGACAACGGGCTGACCGGCCCTGTTTCCGGCCTGGAACGTGGCGATCCAGCCCATGTCTGCGAGCCAGACGAAGACAAAACCCAGGATTTTGCCCCCGAACAGCCCGGCCAGCCAGTCACCCTGCGCTGCCTCGCGCACGCCGCTGATGATCGTCTGCCGGGTCGTGGCAATGGAAAAGTAGATCGTCAGGCCGCGCAGGATATAGAGCGAAGCCAGGGTCACAATGAACGATGGCAAGCCCGTCCTTATCACCAGATAGCCGTTGAGAGCACCGATGAGCATGGCGACCACAAAAGCCGCGATGATCGAAGCCCACATCGGCCAGCCCAGGTGCACACTGAGAAGTGCAATAACAATGCCGGCAAAGCCAATCATCGACCCAACCGAGAGATCGAACTCGCCGGCGATCATCAAGAGACACGCGCCGACGGCAATAATGGCGAACTGGGCGGAAACCACGCCCCAGTTCATGATGCCGTCGGCTGCGAACATCCCCGAACCGCCGGCCACTATCGCGAAATAGACGAAAACGAGAACGGCTCCCGTCATGGCCCCAAGTTCGGGGCGGACAAAGGCCCGCCGCAAGCGGGATTGTTTGCGCAAGCGCTCATCACCTTGCGGCACTGCCGTAGATTGTTCTGTCATGGAAACTTCCCTCGCGTCGAAAGGGCCGCGTCAGCCCCCGACCATAGAAATTGGGGTCGCGCCTGGGCGCGACCCCCGGAATCCTAGCGGTAGGTGCCCGCATATTCCTCGACCAAGGCGATATTGTCCTTGGTGACAAAACCGGGACCGGAGTTGACCGAATTGCCCGGAATAACACCGAAGCGCGAGAGGTTGGTCAGGAACACAACCGGCAGGTAGCCCTGCAGGTATGGCTGCTGGTCGATCGCGAAGTCGATGACATCCGCCTTGATGGCATTGGCAATCTGCTCGGACAGATCGAAAGTACCGAAGAAAATGGCGCCACTCTTGCCCACTGCATCCAGGGCAGCAATGGTCGGCTCAGCCGAGGTGGGGCCAAGCGTCAGGATGCCGTTGGTATCGGGATTGGTCTGCAGATAGGCCTGGACCTTTGACAGGATTTCACCAGGGTCCTGGCCGGCATCAATCATCTGGCTGCCCAGCTCAACACCCAGGGCGTCGGCAAAACCCTGGCACCGCTCCACGGAAGCCGGGTTGGTGATGTAGTGATTGACGCAGAGGAAGCTGGTAACGCCGGCGGCCTTGGCGCGTTCGCCGGCGCCAAAACCGGCATCGTATTCCGGCTGCCCAACGTGAAGGAGTGCACCAATCTCCTTGGATTGCTCCTGTGTACCGGAATTGATGGTGATCACCGGGATGCCGCGCGCCACTGCATCCGATAGCGGGCCGGAGAGCACGTCGAAGTCCGCGATCGTGGCGATGATGCCGTCTGGATTGGACGCGGCTGCCTGCTCGATGATGCGCGCCATGTCGGCGAGATCACCCGTGGGCGGATTGCGGTATTCCACCGTCACGTCCAGTTGCTCGCCCGCCAAGGCGATGGCGTTCTTGATCGTGTTCCACCAGCTGTCGGAATCCGGAGCGTGCGAGACCAACACAAAGCGCTCCCCATCCGCGTAGGACGGTAGCACCGCAACCGGCAGGGCAATGGCAGCTACGGTCAGGGCCGCAAGGCCCTTCCTCAGAATGTTCATCGATTTCCTCCCTCGTGAACAGCGAGCCAAAATAGTTGATATGTTCTATTTTTCGGCCGCTACGAAACAAGCATTCCATTTTTAGGGGTCTGGGTCAAGCGTGCCAGAGAAAATTAAGTGCTGGCCACGAAGGTAATCCCGCTCCTTTTCCCGCAGGTAAGCCAAAAAGAAAGGGGCCCGCGAAGGCCCCTTTCCCATTCATTGATTTGCGTCGCCTTACTCGGCGGCCGGCGCAGCGATCTGCACCGTTTCGGCCTGGCGGCGGCGTTCTTCCAGGATGAGATCGTCGCGCTTGGCGGCAATCTGCTTGGCCTGGGAAATACCAGCACCGGTACCGGCCGGGATGAGGCGGCCGACGATGACGTTCTCCTTGAGACCTTCGAGAAGGTCGGCCTTACCGGAAACCGCAGCTTCCGTGAGGACGCGGGTGGTTTCCTGGAACGAGGCAGCCGACACGAAGGAACGGGTCTGCAAGGACGCCTTGGTGATGCCGAGCAACACCGGATTGGCGGTTGCCGGCTTCTTGCCTTCGGCCACGAGCTGGTCGTTGAGCTCGTCGAAGTCCAGCTTGTCGAGCTGCTCGTCCTTGAGCAGGCCCGAGTCACCCGGCTCAACGATCTCGACCTTCTGCAGCATCTGGCGAACGATCACTTCGATGTGCTTGT
>CBFGPB010000177.1:0-5463 GCA_965650545.1 uncultured Devosia sp.
GTTGGTGATCCAGACCAGACCGTCCGCGGCGCTGAGCTCGACGAGGCCGCGATCGATGAACAGGGTGAGGTCAAGCACGCCGCTCGCGGGCCAATGCAGGTCCACGGAATAGTCGTGTCCGAAGCCGTCCATTCCACCGACATTCTGTCGGATCGTGCGGATCGAGCCGCGGCTTTCATCGTGGCGATGGACGATGAAGTGCGGATGGCCCTCCCCAAAGAGATGGATTGCGGCCTGTTCGCCCGGCGCAAGCTTCATACGGCGGTCTTCCCGTTTGGTGCCAGGTGCGCTCTGTCCATCGAAACCTGCCGCTACCGAGGCAGGCGCGCGGGCAGCGACGCGCAGGCCATCCGGCGTGTCGACCAGGCGCAGTTCGCGTGGCAGGGACATCACGCCACGGAAGGCCGCTGTCTTTGTCTGCCGGGCATAGAGCCAGTTGCTGGCCCAGGCGATGGCTGTGGGTGTATTTGTCCCCCCGCGTTCGAAAAAGGTCTGCGCAGCGTAATAGTCGCGGCCATAGTCGAGCCAGAGTTCGGTATTCGGCGGATTGGCATTGGTGAAATGCGTGCCGTCGAAGGTGCCCAGGAAATACTGGGTGCCCGATCCAAGGGCATATCCGCCGGGATTAAGCCCGATGATCAGCATCCACACGGTTTCGCCGTCGGGCGCGACAAGCGGCACCAGATCGGGGCATTCCCATGGACCTTCGCTGTGCCGGCCATGAGTTTCGCCGAAACTGGAGAGATGCGTCCAGCGCTTGAGGTCGGTCGATCCGTAAAAGCCGACGGACTGACCCTCGGTGACCAGCATAACCCATTTGTGACTGGCTTCGTGCCAGATGACCTTGGGGTCGCGGAAGGCAGTCAGGCCGGGATTGGGCACGACCGGATTGGCGGCGTCTGCCTCGAATGATGTCACGTCGTCATTGGCATGGACCAGGCACTGTACCTGATAGTCCTCGCCATCGGCCGTGCGGCTATGGGCAGTGTAGAAAAGCTTCACGCCGTCGCCGTTCTCGATGGCGCTGCCCGAAAAGCAGGTGCCCAGCGCATCGGGGTAAAGAGCGACCGGCTGTTCGCTCCAGTGCACCAGATCGCTGCTGGTGGCGTGGCCCCAATGCATGGGTCCGTGCACAGTGCTATCCGGGTCGTGCTGGTAGAACAGGTGCCATACATCGCCGACGCGGATCATGCCGTTGGGGTCGTTCATCCAGCCGCGGCGCGGCGTGAAGTGCAGGTTTGGGCGGAATTTTTCGATCATGAACTAGCCCTTGACGCCTGAGGACATCACCGAGGCGATGAACTGGCGCTGGAGAATGAGGAAGAAGAGAATGACGGGTACGGCCATGGAAACGGCGAAGGCCATGATATTGCCCCAGGCCGCCTGGTTGGTGCCGAAATAGGCCGACATGGCCACTGACAAGGGGCGGTATTCAGGGCCGCGCGTGACCATGACAGGCCAGAGATAGGCGTTCCAGATTTCGAGAAACTGCAGCACGGCGATGGCGGAAATGACCGGCTTCGAAAGCGGCATAGCGACATGGCGGTAGATCTGGAAGAAGCTGAATCCGTCGATCCGTGCCGCCTCGATCAGTTCCTTCGGCAGGCGCGAGAAGAACTGGTAGAAGAGGAAAATGGCCATGGCATTGGCGACACCGGGTACGATCTGCACCTGGTAGCTGTCGATCTGCCCGGCCCATCCCGCCATCATCAATTGCGGCAGCACGAGGCTTTCGCCAGGGACAGCAAGCGTGGCCAGGATCAGGATCATCACCGGCTTGCGGATGGGCAGCGTGCCCTGGGCCAGCACAAAGGCGGCCATGGAATTGAACAGGATCGAGAGCACCAGCGTCGAAAAGGTGATGAGCGCGGTGTTGGCCAGGTAGCGCGCGAAGGGATGAACCGGGTCGGTCCACACATCGACATAGTTCTGCAGGCTGAAGATCTGCGGGATGAAAGAGCGGATCGAGCCCATGGACACCATGATGTCCTGCTCGTTGGGATTGAGGCTGATGGTGACCATCATCAGCAGCGGCAGCAGCACGCCCAGCGCCAGCACGAGCGCGAAGAGCGAGGGGAGGACAGCGTCGCGGGGAATGCGCATCAGGCCTCTCCCTCATTCTTGAGCAGACGGCGCTGCAGGAGCGCGATGGCCGTTACGGCGAGGAAGAAGAACACGGCCACTGCCGAGGCATAGCCGACCTTCTGGGTCGAATAGCCCTGCTTGAAGAGGTAATGGATGATGGTCGTGGTGGCCCCGTTCGGTCCGCCCTTGGTCAGGATATCCACCTGCGTGAAGAGCTTGAGGGCGCCCACGGTGGTAATGATCAATAGGAAGATGTTGACGTTTCGCAGCCCCGGCCAGGTGACATAGCGGAAGCGCTGCCACGCCTTGGCGCCATCGAGCTTGGCGGCCTCGTAAAGGTCCTGCGGGATGTCCTGCAGGCCGGCAAGATAGATCAGCATCTGATAGGGAAAGGTGGCCCATGCCGACAGGGCCACAACGGACAGCATGGCCGTGGACGGATTGCCCAGGAAATCGACATAGGCGCCTTGGCCGGCGAACCACTGGTAGACCGCGTTGAATGGCCCGGACGGGATGCGGAACAGCACCGCCCAGATCGACACGATCACCGTCATGGGCAGCAGCAGCGGCAGGATGGCCACCGAGCGGAAGAAACTGCGGAACGGAATGGCCGAGTTGAGGATCAGCGCCGCGCCCAGCGACATGGCGAGCTGGACCGGCGTGACGATCAGCGCGAAGAGCACGGTGTTCCAGATGGCCTGCCAGAAGAGCGGATCGACAAACATGCGCTCATAGTTCGTCGTCCCGATGAACTTGGTCGGGATCGGTCGCGGCACCAGGCGCTGGTCGGTAAAGGAGAACCAGACCGAGAGCAGGAAGGGTACGACGATGAGGGCGGTGATGAAGATCAGCGCCGGCAGCAGCATGGCCAGTTCCTGGCCCTGCCCCTTGGTCCTGATACGCATGAGAAATCCTCCGGCCGGTAGCGGCCAATAGTGTAGCGGGCGCGCCGGGAGGTGGCGCGCCCGCGTTGCGGCTTACTGCCCGAAAGGCGGGTAGCCGTCGTTGTCGGCAATGTCCTGATCGATGGTCTGGGCCGCACGATCGAGCTCGGCCTTCACGTCGACATCGCCCGAGAGCACGTTGACCACGGCCGTGGCCCAGGCATTGGTGATGACTGGATAGGCTGGGTGCACAGGACGCACCACGGCGCAGCACTCGGCGAGCTTGGCGAAGATTTCGCCGGCGCCGCCGGCACCATAGGTTTCCGACAGCGGAATAGCCGAAGCACGCGAGGGCACATAACCGGTTGTATCGGCATAGGCCGCGACCTGTTCGCTCGACATGGCGTAGTTGAGGAAGACCTTGATGTCTTCGAGATTGGTCGAGGAGGACGGTACCGCCCAGCCCCAACCGCCATTGGCCGACACCGGTCCGGCGTCCCCGAATGCCGGGGGCGGGATCAGGACGAGATCATCGCCGAGACCTTCGCGGTGAGCCGGCCACATCCAATTGCCGACCCAGGACAGGGCAGCGGTCTTTTCGCCGTAGAACTTGTTGTCGCCAGCGCTGGCCGGAACGATGTAGCCGGCCTTGTTCCAGTCCTGCAGCGTGGTCAGGGTGGCGACATTGGCTTCCGAATTGATGGTGCCCTCGGCCACCCAGGTCTCGCGGTCGATAATGTCACCCCCATTGGACTGGGCAAAGGGCGAGAAGCCGTAGGTCATCCACTCGCCGGCGCCATAGTTCATCTTGACGTCGAGCGGCCATTCGACCTCGGGCAAGGCGGCGAGTTTTGCAAGGGCCTCGGCCATTTCTTCGCGCGTCCACGCGTCCGCGACGCTGGTGGGGATACGGACGCCAGCCTTTTCGAGCAGCGCCTTGTTACCCCAAAGGATGGTACCGGAATCGTAGGGGCTGACGAAGTAGAACTCTTCCTCGGGCCCATAGGTGCCCTGCGCCTTGATGGCCGGCAGCAGGTCTTCGATGATGGCCGGATCAAGCAGGTCCCCGATGGGCTGGATAGTGCCCGCCCAGGCCACGGAAGCCATGTTCGGGCCATCGAGCATGATCACATCCGGCAGACCACCCGAGAGCGTCGCAGCCTGAATGGCGTCGTTGTAGCTCGGGATCGGGACGACATCGACACTAATGCCCTCGGCGCCATACTTGGCGTTGAAGGTCTCTTCGAGCTGGGTGAAATAGGGCTTCTCGCTGTCGCCATCGATCACCCAGGCGGTGAGCTGGCCGGCAAGGGCGTGCGAGGACATGGCGCAGGCTGCCAGCGCCACGCCTGCGTAAAGGGCATGTTTCATCGATTATCTCCTCCAAGAACGGCGTCATCGCGTTATGACAACGTGAGACAATTGCTAGTGCAGATTGTCTCACGTTGTCAATAGCGCATGGCAGCCGTGCAAATTTGGGTGGCGCGGCAGCAAAAATTGGGTGGAGACAAGCGCCCTAGAGCGATGAGCGCTCGACGAATTTTCCTTTGAGACGGACCACTTGGGCGTCATGCGGGCCATCAATGGCCAAGGTCATGGCCGCCCGCCCCATGTCGTAATAGGGCAGTTCCATCGTGGAAAGGCCTGGCTGCAACAGTCCCGCTATCGGCTCGAGATTGTCGAAACTGGCGACCGCGATGTCCTTGCCCACCTTGAGGCCGAGTTCGGCCAGTTCGAAATAGACGTTCATGGCCATGATGTCCTGGCCGCACAACACGAGGTCGGGCCTGTCGGATCCGGCGAACAGACGGGTGAGGATCTCGCGGGTGACGAAGCGGGTGGGTGCGCCGGCAGCCGAGGCTACTGCCGTAAACACGCTTCCCGATACATCGATGCCGGCCGCCTGGGCTGCGTCGACGAATCCCCTCTTGCGCAGGTGGCTGGCGACAATGTCGGTGTTGAGGTTGAGCAGGACCGGTCGGCGATAACCCCGTTCAACGATGATCCGCGTCAGATCGAGCGCCAACTGGTAGTCGTCGGGCACGATGGCGGCATGCCGACCCAGCCCGTCGAAGCAGTTGAGCAGCACATGCGGAACGCCGGTGGGCTCGATATCGACCTGCTGGTGAAACGTGGCGGCATAGATGACCGCTTCGGCGCGAAATGCCGCCAGTTGACTGTCGGCCATGGCAGAACTGGGTTGCCCCCGCTCGATATTGAACAGCATCATCTGTTTGCCGCGCTCCCAGGCCACGTCCTGGGCCCCGCGGACGAGATCGATGGAAGATGAGTAGGTGGCGACCCGATCAGCGAGGAAGCCGATGATATTGCTGCGTTGGGAGCGCATCATCCGCGCCGCTTGCGATGGCTCATAGCCGATCTCGGCAATGATCGCCTCGATACGTGTCCGCGTCTCGGCATTGACCAGGGGATCTCGGTTGATCACCCGCGACACTGTCTTGAGAGAGGTCTTGGCCCGGCGGGCAATTTCACG